>DAIUBN010000189.1:0-5261 GCA_036846645.1 Bacteroidaceae bacterium
TCCTGCATTAAGTTCTCCCTTCCACGAACCGGAAATGGTTTGAGCGTAACCCGTTACTGCTAAAGCCAATAATAGTATTAATAACGATAATTTCTTCTTCATAAGTATGGTTTATTATTTGCTGCGAAGATAGATAATTAAATACAGAAAACCTTATATTTGAACACCTTTCGTTAATTATTTTAAATGAAGTGGGTACATTCCTTTTATCTCACTATCTTTGTAGTGTAATTATATAATACTACCTTTTAGTAATAAGTAAACTATTAAATTAATTCTAAACACGAATGCACACAATGCGCAAATGTTTATTAGGCTTGATGTTATGCGGATTCGCTACATCAGCTTTGGCAGATCATCTGCCACTTGTCGGCTATCGCTATGCTGCCGAAAATAATCCCACCGGTAAGGAATGGGAATCTCCCGAAAATCTGGCTTTGAATAAGGAACAGCCCCGCGCTTGGTTCTTTTCTTTTGCTGATGTGAGCAGTGCCCGCAAGGTGTTGCCCGAGAATAGCACTTATTGGAAGTCGCTCGACGGACAATGGCGTTTTCATTGGGCGCCTACTCCCGATGCTCGTCCCAAAAACTTCTACGAACCTGCTTTCGATGTTTCGTCATGGGATAATATCGACGTCCCTTCTTCATGGAATATCTTCGGTATTCAGAAAGATGGTGCATTGAAGTATGGAACTCCAATTTATGTCAATCAGCCCGTCATCTTCATGCACTCCGTGAAAGTCGACGATTGGAAGGGTGGCGTAATGCGTACTCCTCCTTCAAATTGGACCACTTTTAAAGACCGTAATGAGGTGGGTTCTTTCCGTCGTGAGTTTGACGTTCCCTCAGGATGGGATGGCCGCGAAGTCTATATCAGTTTCGATGGTGTAGATTCTTTCTTCTATCTTTGGATTAATGGTCAGTACGTCGGTTTCTCGAAAAACTCTCGTAATGCCGCTCGTTTCGATATCACCAAATATCTTCGCAAAGGAAAGAATATCGTTGCTGCCGAAGTATATCGCAGTTCGGATGGCTCTTTCCTCGAGGCTCAGGATATGTTCCGCTTGCCGGGTATCTTCCGCACAGTGGCTATCTATTCTACTCCAAAAGTGCAAGTCAGAGATTTGGTAGCTATTCCCGATTTGGATGCTTCTTATACCAATGGTTCGCTGAAGATAACTGCCGATATCCGCAACTTGACAGGGAAGAAAGTGAAGGACTATCAGATGGTTTATTCGCTCTATGCCAATAAACTTTATTCTGACGATAATACGCTGGTAGATGGTGCTTCAGCAACGGCAAACGTCGGTTTGCTCGCTGGTCTGTCGAGTGCTAAGACCGAAGCTATGATGAATGTTGAGGCTCCCCATAAGTGGACAGCCGAGAGCCCCTATTGCTACACTTTAGTTGGAGAATTGAAAGATAAGAAAGGTAATACTATCGAAACGGTTTCTACGATTGTCGGATTCCGTAAGGTAGAAATCAAAGATACGCCCGCTAGTGCCGATGAGTTTGGCTTGGCTGGACGCTATTATTATATTAATGGTAAGACCCTGAAGTTGAAAGGTGTGAATCGTCATGAAAGTCACCCTTCTGTTGGTCATGCCATAACCAGAGAGATGATGGAAGAAGATATCATGATGATGAAACGTGCCAATATCAATCATGTCCGTAACTCTCACTATCCCGACGATCCTTATTGGTACTATCTGTGCAATAAGTATGGCATCTATCTGGAAGATGAAGCGAATGTCGAGAGCCATGAGTATTATTATGGTAAGGCTTCTCTTTCTCATCCCGTAGAGTGGCGTGCTGCTCATGTGTCAAGGGTCATGGAAATGGTACACAGCGATATCAACCATCCTTCTATTGTGATATGGAGTCTTGGCAACGAGGCAGGTCCGGGCAAAAACTTCGTGGCGGCATACGATACGCTTAAAACAGTCGACTTATCACGTCCTGTTCAGTATGAACGCAACAACGATATTGTTGATATGGGTAGCAATCAGTATCCTTCTATCGGCTGGGTTCGTTCGGCAGTGAAGGGCGGTGCAGGTATCAAATATCCGTTCCATATTTCGGAGTATGCTCACTCAATGGGTAATGCTCAGGGCAATCTTATAGATTATTGGGATGCTATCGAATCGACCAATTTCTTCTGCGGTGGTGCTATTTGGGATTGGGTAGACCAGTCGATGTACTACTATAATAAGAAAGGTGAAAGATACCTGGCATACGGCGGCGACTTTGGCGATACGCCCAACGATGGTCAGTTTGTGATGAACGGAATCATTTTTGGCGACCGCGAACCCAAACCGCAATATTATGAGGTGAAGAAGGTCTATCAATATATAGGTGTCAAAGCTATCGATATCAAGAAAGGCGAGATAGAGGTATTCAATAAGAACTATTATACCGACGATTTGAGTGCCTACGACGTTCGTTGGTCGCTCTATGCCGATGGAAAAGAGGTGAAGAGTGGATTGCTCAATATCGGCTCTGTGGCACCTCGCACCAAGAAGGTGGTGACGCTGCCTTTTGCCGATGAACAACTGAATGCTTCAAAAGAATATTTCGTAAAGGTTCAGTTTCTCTTGAAGAACGATGAGCCTTGGGCAAAGAAAGGATATGTGCAGGCCGAAGAGCAACTTCCCGTCCAGCAAGCAGATGTCCGCCCGTCTATTGCTTCGGTTGCCAAAGGAAAGGTGGATTGGAAAGATACCAAGAATGATATTCAGACGCTGAACGGCAAAGGTTTCGAAGCTCGTTTTGATATGAAGCAAGGCACTATCTATAGCTTGAAGTATGGCGACGATATGGTAATTACCGAAGGTAACGGACCGAAACTTGATGCTTTCAGGGCTTATACCAATAATGATAATTGGTTTTATGATGCTTGGTTTGAAAATGGATTGCACAATTTGAAGCATAAGGTGACCAACAGTAAGATTTATAAGAAGGCGAACGGCAACATAGTGCTTTCATTTACGGTTGAGTCTCAGGCACCCAATGCAGCAAAGGTTTTGGGACGCAACCTGAACCACCATAGTATCGAAGAACTGACTGCCAATAAATTTGGAGAAAAAGATTTCAAGTTTGTCACCAATCAGGTGTGGACTGTTTATCCCGATGGCTCTATCGAACTCCAATCGGCTATTACGTCCAACAAGCCTAATCTTGTTTTGCCTCGTTTGGGCTATGTTATGCAACTGCCAAAGCAACTCTCAGAGTTCACTTATTATGGTAGAGGTCCGATAGACAACTACCCCGACCGTAAGACTGGTCAGTTTATCGAAGAACATCAGAGCACGGTGAAGCAGCAATTCGAGAACTTCCCCAAACCACAAGATATGGCCAATCATCAAGACACCCGCTGGTGTGCTTTGACAGGCAATTCGGGCAATGGGGCAGTCTTTATCACCACTTCTAATCCGATGTCTGTTTCGGCATTGCCTTATTCGGCAGTCGATATGACGGTGGCTAGTCATCCCTACGAGTTGCCCGAATCTGATGTCATTTATCTGCATCTCGATATGGCTATCACCGGATTGGGTGGCAATAGCTGTGGTCAGGGCGGTCCGCTCGAACCGGATAGAGTGAAAGCTACTCCTCATACTTTCGGCTTTATTATTCGCCCCGCAGCAGGTAGTGCATTGTCAGATGTTGCCAATGTATCTGCTTCTGGCGAAGCTCCACTATTGATGTCGAGCAATACCATTGGCGAAGTATCTATATCTTCTACAAAGAAAGATGCCGTTATCTATTATACACTGAACAATAGCAGGAAGGTACTCACTTACACATCGCCTATCGACCTTCGTGGCGGTGGTGTGGTTACGGCATGGGAGAAGGCTGCCCCGATGTTGAAAAGTGTGCAGAGTTTTGCCAAGATAGAAAGCATCCCTACAAAGGTGATTTTTGCCAGCAGTCAGGAGACCGATGAAGGCGAAGCCGAACATCTTACCGACGGTGATCCATCGACCTATTGGCACACCATGTATTCGGTGACGATGGCCAACTATCCCCATTGGATAGATTTCGATTGCGGAGAAGTGAAGACCATCAAGGGTTTCTCTTTTCTGCCACGCCAAGATAGTCGCAACGGACTCATCAAAGACTATAAGATACAAGTCAGTATGGATGGAAAGAACTGGGGCGAACCCGTTATGAACGGCACATTCCCTAAAGATTTGAAATTGCGCAAAGTACTCTTTACTCAGCCTGTCAAGGCACGCTACTTGCGTTTCACTGCCCTCAACTCGCACGATGGTCAAGACTATGCCACCGGTTCCGAGTTTTCTATCCTTGCCCAATGACCCTTACACCATAAACTATTGTGCTATAATGCGTTTAGTGTGTAGGGTATACTCCGCCGTGAGAAAAGGAACTTAAAAACAGCTTTACAATATGTTCTGAATACGTATTTAACAATTGGCCTATGTTTAGATTGAATCTAATTTTAGGCTGATTGTTAAATACGTGCTCAAAATGTACTGTAGTTCCGATTTTGCCTCTTCTTTCTGCTGGCGTTGCAGTAGATACACCCCTTTGAGTTTCATCCTCAGTAACTTACTGCGTTATGGTATGCTGGCAAAAGTGCGAATCTAACCTCCTATATTTACATACTGACAAAACAGAAAAATCATGAAGACGTTTCTCTTTAATTATCAGCATGTTTTTCCGAAAACGTGCAGAAGTTTTCGGAAAAACGTGCAGATGATTTGAGTGTGGTATCATGTCGCCAATTGAGATTGTTCTTTGCCGTAGGCATTCTATATTATTATTTATGATAAACAATTCGTATTGTTCATCTTTTTTTGTATCTTCGCATTAAATATCTGAAAGAATATGATTTATCCTATTGGTATACAGAATTTCGAGAGTCTTATTGGCGATGGCTATGTGTATGTTGACAAGACAGCCCTGATTTATAAGTTGGCGACTACCGGTCGTTATTATTTTCTGAGTCGTCCACGACGCTTCGGTAAGTCGTTGCTTATCTCTACAATGAATGCCTACTTTAGTGGTAAACGAGAGTTGTTCAAAGGACTGGCTATCGAGAAGTTGGAACAGAAATGGACCAAGTATACTATTCTGCATCTCGATTTGAATACAGAAAATTATACAGAAGCAGATAGTCTTGATAGACGGCTCGAAAGTTCCGTTTCTTATTGGGAACAATTGTATGGGGCAAGGGAGGGCGAAAGGTCTCTACCTTTGAGATTTGAAGGCATCGTTCGCCGTGCTTACGAAAAGACCGG
>DAIUBN010000190.1:0-5221 GCA_036846645.1 Bacteroidaceae bacterium
AGAGAGTCTCTTCCGCTGAAGATAAGACCCGATGAAAGTCGTAGGAGTATTTTTCAGCCACAGATTATGAGACTTTTAAGATATATCCTTTCTTCATTATCGCTTCGATACTGATTTGATGATCCGATTTTAAAGCTCTTCGCAGATAGGTGATCTGAACATTCAGAGCCAACGAATTGGAGTAGGAGTCATCTCCCCATATCCTTTTGAGTATTTCGTCTCGATACACTACTTCGTTAAGCGTGTCTATCAACAATTTGAGAATTTCTGCTTGCCTACTAGTGATGATGACCCGCTCTGTGCCGTTACGCAGTTCGTTGAGAGAATAATAGAATTCTGTGCTACCTATTTTAATTGCCTCTTCGGTCATGTTATCGTCGGCAGGCGGCTGCTTCATCTCATATATCATGTTTTTCATAAATTCGTGGCGCAAACCATCTATTCTTTTCTGAAAGAAAATAATACGCATCTGATATATGAGACAAAAGGCAAGTATCATAATCAGCAACAGACTTCCGGCCAATTGCCATGCCATACCACTAATAATAGAAGACATTGGTACCTTCAAATCGAAACTCACCGATTGACACTCTATCGGATTGTATGAATACTGAATGCAGATGATGCGTCTGCTTCGATTGAACTTGACAGGATAGACAAATAGCTTTCTCGACGTATAAAAGCGATAATTACTAGCTTTCTCATAACCTTTGGCAAGGAGCAGCGAATCCAAAGTCTTAGCATCAAGCTTTTGATACCTCGTATTAAGGAGACGATTCACTATCACTTGAGTATCATCTGGATGAGCACCTTTAATGCAAACTACTTTCTTAATATTA
Organism: Bacteroidaceae bacterium; assembly: GCA_036846645.1. GTDB lineage: Bacteria > Bacteroidota > Bacteroidia > Bacteroidales > Bacteroidaceae > JAAYUD01. The sequence continues at coordinate 840 of DAIUBN010000190.1, forward strand.
TTACGTCTAATATAGAAACTGCCATTATTTGTTTTATCCTTATCATTCATATAGATGGTAAAAAAGATTTTCAAGAACGCATAGTCATCCTTCTTACATTTCGTTTTAGATAAAACGCTTCGAATATTTTGTTCCTTTTCCAACAGCACCTTGCAATCGTCGAACAATTGTCTGCTATACATTTCAGCGTTCAGCAGATATTGGTTGTATAGCCAATATACTTGTCCGCCAAGGATGAGAAGCATAGTGCCGATGCTCAGATACCACATTAGTTTGATTCGCTTATTCATTTTTCTTCTTCTATATGCTACAAAGTTAATAAAAAGATTTTCATAAGAAGCGGGCGAGATAGTCGTTCTAGGGCAGATTAATAAAATAGTAATAACTTTCTCCACCCCGAGTAATAAGTCCGTAGCACTTATTCGAAATTTATAATAATGATAATCTCTTTATTTGCAGCATAATTCAATTCAATGATAATGTCATGATAAAAAAAATGCTATTAATTGCCTCGCTACTGTTTTCGATAGTGACAGTAGCCAATGCCCAGATGAGAGTGTTTACTCCTGCCGATATGGAGAAGGGAATCGTTTGCGACAAACAACGTTTCAGAGTGGCCTACGAGATGACGTTCGTTGTCGATACGACTCGAACTCCATACATTCCGGAGAAGGAAACAATGATACTTCAAATCGGTAAATCAACTTCTCTTTTCTTCAGTTATCCTTCGTTTCGTTCGGATTCGATATTGAACGATGATTTCGCGAAAAATGCCTCTCAAGCAACCATCAACGAGCATCTTTCGCATGTCGACTGTGGCAGAATATATTGGTCGCTCTACAAAAACTATCCGAAGAAAGGCACTTTCACACTGCTCGACGCTATAGGAATGGACAGATACAGTTGCACCGAAAGTCTGAAACTTCCCGAGTGGAAGATTATTGCCGACAGTACCAAGACCATATTAGGTTACTCTTGTCACTTGGCAACTGCTATATATAAAGGTAGGAAGTGGAGTGCCTGGTATGCCGAAGATATTCCGTTGAGTGAGGGACCATGGAAACTTTGCGGACTGCCCGGATTGATACTGAGCGCTTACGATGCCCAACATCAATATATATTCGCTGCCAACGGGATGGAACAAATAAAAGGCGATGAAAACATCTTCTACAAAGGCGCCAAGTTTGAGCCCATCAATAAAGAGATGCTCAACAAGATATACATTCGATATAATGCCGACCCGCTGGGCTATATGAACAGCAATCCCAATCATCACGTTACCGTGACCGACAAAGATGGGAATCCCACCAAACCGAGTCCGATAGCATACAACCCCATCGAAAGATAAAAAGAAAATGAAAAAGCTGGTATTCCTATACCTTATTATATTATATAGCCTCAGCGCTACGGCACAAACAGTGATTCGCGGTTCGGTAGAAGACTCCATTTCGCACCAGCCACTCGACATGGCAACGGTGACACTGATTCGTGGCGGCAAGCCTCTGTCGTTTGCTCATACCAACGAACAAGGTCTGTTTACGCTAAAGGCCAGTTCTCTTCAGAAGGGCGACCAGCTCTTGGCAACATATCTAGGATATGCCAAGATGATGAAAAGCATCACGACAACAAAGCCGATAAAGTTCTGTCTGCATCCCGAGAGTTTCACGTTGAAAGAGGTGACGATAAGAGCCGGACGAATCTATGGCAGACAAGACACCATCAGCTACGACTTATCCCGATTTGCCGATAGCCGCGACAACAACTTGAAAGATGTATTGAAGAAACTTCCAGGAGTTGATATCGACAAAGACGGCGCGATAAGTTATAACGGCAAGGCGATATCCCGATTCACCGTCGAAGGACTCGACCTGACCGGCGGACGATACAATCTTATCAACGAGAACCTCAAGGCAAAAGATGTGCAGAAAGCAGAAATCATAGAACACGACCAACCCATCAAAGCACTGCAAAAGAAACTGACGACAAATAATATAGCGATGAATGTGAAACTGAAACCCGAAGCACATGACAGATGGGTGTTTACGCTGACTCCTGTTCTGAAGATTGGAAACACGATAAAGGAGACAAGAATAGGCGGCACTGCCAATGCCTTGCAAATTGGGCGAAAACAGCAAAGTCTGTATATCGGACAGATAGACCAGACAGGAAAAGACTTGTCGCAGTCGGACAAACAGCTGGCAACTGCCGATGCCGCCTCATTCCCCACAGATGCCGGTTTGCCGATTTGGTACGAAGTGCCATCGCTATCTGCTCCACTAGATGCCGAACGTCTACGTTTCAACACCTCGCAATCTATCAACCTCAACCGTACTTTCAAAACAAAAAGTGGCAGCGAGATGAGACTACTAGCAGGATATTCACACAGCACGATACGGCAAACCACTGCTAATCATTCTACCTATTATATAGATAGTACCAATCCGACAGAGACCGACGAACAAAAGCGGCTTCGTTTACTTCAAGACAATATATATGTCAATCTCAACCGAGAAATCAATACCGATAAAAGTTACGGTACAGAGTCTTTCGGCGTCGATGCTTCGCAGGCCGATGGATTCTTCGACCTATCGCGCGACGGTAGAAAACAACTTTCTCAACATATCAAAGTACCAACCATTAGTATTTCGAACAAGTTCTATCGATTACGAAACTACGACGACTATACGCTTTCTGTACGTTCGTTACTCAGTTTTGCCCACTCTCCCTCTTCGCTCGATATAGATAGTACAAAGAACAAACTCACTACTTCTCGATGGTACACCGACAACTCCATCTGCTGGCTCAAGAAGTACGGTTTCCTCTCCCAACAGTATACTGCCGGAATCAATGCCGAAAACATATCACTGCATGGCAGCAATAACCGATTTTCTTGCTATGTCGATACCTATTGGGAGTATCAGCGAGGCTGTTTCACTTCACAGCTCAGCAATCGGCTAAGCTGGAACAGATTTGCCAATCAAGGACGTTCATTCTTGGAGTTCTCCCCCCAGTTGTATCTCACTATAAAACCAGGTTTCCGTCACGAATGGAATATTTATGGTACCTATCGGCAGCAATCAGGCAACTGGTCATCGTTTCTGCTCACCAATTATCAGAAAGATTATCGAACTACCGTCATATCCGATGGTATCATACCATGGACAAAGACCTTCAACACAGGAATCAACTACTCTTACAAACGTCCCGTCAATGAATTTTTCTGGACAGCAGCGGCATATTATCAATCTACCTGCCAGAATATTATCACCGATATGCAGATTGCCGATGGTCAATATCTGTATCGCTTGCAGCAGAGAGACAATCATTTCAAATTCTTTCAGGCAGGTTCTACTCTTTCCAAGGGAGTATTCAGCATGTACTTAAAGACAAAACTAGCATTCAACTATCGCCGAACCAGCGGTGAACAATCGTCGACAGGAAATATCATCAAATACCGGAATAACTCATATACTGCTTCCCCCGAAATATTATTCTCTCCTTCTTGGGGCGTATTGTCTTATTCCGGTCAATTTGAATGGTCGAAAACAAATATAGAGAACAACAATCCGATAAAGACTCTATTGAACTGTACTCAAAACTTTACGCTGACCAAGACGATAGGTCATCTGGATATTTCTTTATCAGCAGTACATTATTATAATGAGCTACAAGCATCGCCTACCATCAAAACGTGGCTAACAGATGCTTCTCTCGTATGGAGGACCAAAAAGATAAGAATGGAACTCAAAGCACGCAACCTGCTCGATAAACGACATTACGCACTGACAAGCTATTCGGGCATCAATTCTTCAACAAGTTCGTATTTACTCAGACCACGAGAAATAGTCCTTAGCATGCAATATTCATTCTAACTAAGATATCACTTCTTTTTATCAGGAAGAATAAACCAGAAAGTCGAACCTTCTCCCACTTTTGAATCAACGCCAATAACACCACCCATCTGCGATACGATGCTGTAGCAGATAGGAAGCCCTAGTCCCGTACCTTGAACAAAATCATTGAGTTTGACGAATCGTTCGAAGATATCCTTCTTCTTCTCTTCACTGATTCCAATACCGGTATCAGACACATAGAATTTGATACGATTATTGTCAAGGCGATTATATCCCACAGTGATACTCCCTTTAGAAGTAAACTTGATGGCGTTGGAGATAAAATTGGAAAATATCTGAGTGAGACGATACCAGTCGCTATAGATTGTGCAAACTTCTTCATCTTCTTCTATCAATAGTTTCACTCCGGTGTGCATTCTAAACCGCATTGTTTCGGTAACATCAAGAAGAAGTCCATGAATATCAACATCGGTATTGTTCATTACCACCATTCCTGCTTCGAGTTTCGACAAATCCAAAATATCATTA
>DAIUBN010000191.1:0-5149 GCA_036846645.1 Bacteroidaceae bacterium
TGATGGCCTATTATTTTCCACCTTTATTATATAGATGGATTACCACCGTTCACGGCAAGAAACGCGATGTTCCGATGACCTTGCAACGCATTGGCTACTCACTATTATCGATACTCTTCTTCATCTTCAGTATCTATCTGATTTGGATTCCGTATACCTTCTTCTATTTCCATATCGGAAAGGTAACAGAGAAGAAGCGGATGAGGTTTCATCAAAACCTTTGCTCTATCTCGAAATTCATCATCAATCATGTACCGGGTGTGAAGTATGCCTTCGACAATAAGTGGAACGAAACCTTCGACAAGCCCGCAGTGATAGTGTGCAACCATCAATCGCATCTCGACTTGATGTGCCTCATGATGCTCACCCCGAAGATAGTGATTCTTACCAACGACTGGGTATGGAACAATCCTTTCTATGGCATGATTATCCATCATGCTGAGTTCTATCCTGTTTCGGACGGTATAGAAGCCAATATTCCGAGACTGAAAGATCTGACAGACCGTGGTTATTCTGTTGTGATATTCCCCGAAGGAACCCGTTCGGAAGACTGCTCTATCTTGCGCTTCCATCATGGCGCATTCTATCTGGCAGAACAACTCAAACTGGATATCTTGCCTATCTTCATTCATGGTGTAGGCCATGTATTGCCTAAGAGGGACTTCATGCTTCGCAAAGGAAGCATCTATATGGAAGTGTGCCAACGTATCACTCCTACCGATACATCATTGGGAGCTGACTATAAGCAACGCACCCATGCCTTCCGCCGTTACTACCGTGAGCATTTCGAGGAGATAAAAAGAGCGAAAGAAGATACGAACTACTTCCTGCCTTACGTCAACTATAAGTTTATGTATAAAGGAAGTACCAACGAATCGCACTGCAGGAAGATGCTCAAGAAAAGCACTTCTTTCAAATCATATATTGAAGCCGACTATAGTGGAGCCCATACCACTTGGATAATGAACAGCGGACATGGCGAATTTGCCTGGCTCTTTGCGCTGGTCAATAAAGGCGTTGATGTCTATGCTTTCGAGACAGATGAAGAAAAGCGCAATCTTGCCGACGGTTGTTCGCGAAAACCGAAGAATCTGCACTTCTGTGCATTGCCCGAGAACGATAACGAACTGACCGAATATCCTCAAGCCGACTGCTGCCTGGCATTACTAGAAAATGGAAAAGAAGCCGATAAGCGCTTCGAAAAGTATCACCCTCAATGGATAAGAATCTGATGGAAAAGAGATGTATCATAATAGGTAGCGGACTCGGAGGATTATCTACAGGTGTCATTCTTGCCAAGAACGGATTCGATGTCACGGTACTCGAACAAGACAGTCAGATAGGCGGATGCCTGCAATGTTTCTATCGCGACGGAGTGAAGTTCGAAACCGGCTTGCACTTTATCGGTAGTGCCGACAAAGGGCAAGTATTATCCAACTTGTTTCAATACTTAGAGATTAATAAAGATATTGAGCTCAGCCGCCTCGATGCATCAGGTTATGAAGTGGTGTCGTTAGCCGGCGAACGTTATAAATTCGTCAATGGCAGAGAACCATTCATCGAACAGATGGCCGGTTACTTTCCCGACAGCAAAGACGATTTGGTGAAATACATCAACCTAATCGGCAAAATAGCTGCCGCTTCTTCATTCCACAATCCCAACTTTATCGGTTCCGATTTATCGGTAAGTTATGATTATCAGATGAGGAGCATCAATAGCGTACTCGACCAGCTCATTAAGAATCCCAGACTCCGTGACGTACTGGTAGGCAACATACCTCTCTATGCAGCACGGCGAGATAAGACCCCCTTCTCGGTTCATGCTTTCATCATGGACTTTTATAACAATAGTGCTTTTCGCATTGTAGGAGGGAATGATAAGATTGCACTTTCTATGGCCAACACAATAGAAAGACTCGGCGGCAAAGTGTTGACCCGACAAAAGGCAATTAGAATAGATTGCAACGATATTCAGGCTACAGGAGTAGAGACAGCCGACGGAACATTCTATCCGGCAGACCTTATCATATCAGATACTCACCCCGTCAGGACTCTTGAGATGCTCGATACCAAATTGATACGCCCTATCTATCGCAAAAGGATAATGAATATGCAGAATACAGCGTCGTGCTTCACTGTTTATATGAAGTTCAAGCCGGATGCTGTACCATATCTGAATTACAATTTCTATTGCTATAGCAACAATTCACCATGGGGATGCGAAGATTATAACGAATCGAACTGGCCGAAAGGCTATCTCTATATGCATCAATGTCACCAACCGAATCCAAAAACGGCAGAGGGTGGCGTCATCATTTCTTATATGTCGATGAAAGATGTGGAACGATGGCAAGGTACTACTATTGGACACCGCGGTGCAGACTACGAACAATTCAAAAAAGAAAAGGCCGAAAGACTTATTGAACAGGTAGAACTCGAATTTCCAGGTCTGAAAGGACAAATAGAACATTATTATACTTCAACACCACTCACCTACCTCGACTACACCGGAACAATAGATGGCTCTATGTATGGCATACTGAAAGATGTATCGCTCGGCCAAGGAAGCAGAGTACCATATCGGACAAAAATACCCAACCTGCTGTTCACCGGACAGAATGTAAATTCGCATGGTGCTTTGGGAGTACTGGTAGGGACGATTATGACTTGCTCCGCACTATTTCAAGATAATAGAATTTTTAAACAGATAATTGCAGCTAACGAATGAAAGAAAAGATACTGATAATAGGAGGAGGCGTCGGTGGACTATTCACCGGAGCAATACTTGCCAAAGAAGGACACATAGTTACTGTGCTCGAAAAGAACCCCACTATTGGCGGAGGCTTGCAGACGTTTAAGTACAAAGGCGAGACTTTCGAAACAGGAATGCATGTGCTCGGCGGTTTCCAACCAGGCGGCACACTCAACAAAATATGCAATTATCTAGGCATCCTCGATCAGCTTGATATCCAACCTGAAGATGAAGATAGCTTTGCCTCTATCACTTACCTTTCGGAAAAGAAAACTTACCGCATGGGAAGCGGACGAGAAAGATTCATCGAACAACTAGCGAAGGAGTTCCCTTCTCAAAGAGACAACCTGACGGCCTACATCAACGAACTCTATTCGCTCGCCGACGAGGTGGACCTTTTCTATCTTCGCAAAGGAAGCGACCGCATCTTCTCTCACTCCGAACGTTTTTTTTGGGCTGCCGATGAACTGATATCCCACTTTATCGACGACAAACGTCTTCGCGACTTACTTGGTTTTATGAATCCGATGTATGGAGGAATGGCGCATCATACACCGGCCTATATCCATGCCCTTATCAATGTACTCTATATTGAAGGCTCAAGTAGATTTGTTGGTGGCAGTCAGCAACTGGCGGACGCACTCGAAAAAATTATCTGCAATGCCGGTGGTGAAGTACTAAGAAATAAGATGGTCAGCGAAATCAAAATAGAAGACCGCACAGTGCAATATGTCGAAACTACTGATGGTAGCAAGTATCGCGCCGATAGATATATCTCGGCCATTCATCCTTGTGCTTTACTAAAGCTTACCGACGAAAAGGCATTTCCTAAGTCGTATCGCGACCGCCTCAACGATATACCAAATGTTTATTCGGCCTTCACCGTCTATATCATCTTTAAGAAAGACAAATTCCCCTTTGTCAATCATACTTGCTATATTCAGCAAGACTATGGACAGGTTTGGACCCATGGCACTTACGATGGAAAAGAATGGCCACGTGGCTTTATGTTCTTCACCCCTGCCGAAAAGAAACAAGGCGAATATGCTCATAAGATGATTATCAATAGTCTGATGAGCTTCGACTCGGTAAGAAAGTGGGAAGATACAACTGTCGGTCATCGTGGTGCCGATTATCTGGAATGGAAGCAACAACATCTCGAGCAGGTTCTCAACCGTATGACGGAGTTTTATCCTGAGTTCAGAGATACTATTGATGTTTGTTTTGCCTCCTCACCACTCACCATCCGCGACTTTTATAACGAGAAAGAAGGAGCTCTTTATGGTTTCCGCAAAGACTGCCAGAATATGGCACTCTCCCAAGTCTCGATATATACTAAGGTAAGCAACTTGTTATTGACGGGACAGAATATTAATCTTCATGGCATCTGTGGAGTACCTCTCACCGCTATCAACACTGCCGAAGCAATTGTTGGAGAAGACGTAATCATCGACAAGATAAACAATGCTTATAATGCTTATGATGAATAAGTCTTTTCATATTAAACGAACCATTATCTTTTGCATTCTCATTGTTTACGGTTCCGGTCTTTTATTGGCCCAAAAGCCTATCAAACTATGGCAAGACGTAAAAGGGGGCTGTAACAAAGTAACGCTCTTGCCCTATCTCCCTTCGGATACAAGCAAGAAACGCACTGCTATCATTGTTTGTCCCGGTGGTAGCTATTGCTGGCTCGACCATATTAACGAACGTGCCACAGTCGGACAATGGCTGCAAAGCGAAGGCTTTGCCACCTTTATATTGATGTACCGCACTCAGGGTGTTCCTGCATACATCTTTCATAACCGGCTATTCACAACCCATCATCAATATCCTGCTATGCTTCAAGATTTGCAGCAAGCCATCCGTTATCTCAGAGAGCATGCCGCAGAGTATCATATCGATGCACAACATATCGGAGTGATGGGATTCTCGGCCGGTGGACATCTGGCGATGCTGTCGGGAGAACTATCAGATACCAACTTCCTCGCCCCCTTAGGCATACATCCCGATGTTTCGTTGAAACCAGATTTCATTGCTGCCATCTACCCTGTAGTCACCTTATCCGACAAAAGATACGTCCATCATCGTTCTCGCCGTGGGTTGCTAGGCGAATGGAAAAAGGCTAGCCGGACGATGCACGACTCCTTATCAATAGAGAAGCATGTCTCAGCAAAACTACCTCCCGTCTTTCTGACCAATTGCAAAGACGATCCTGTTGTGAAATATCAAAACTCAGAATTGCTTGATTCGGCACTCAACATTCACAAAGTACCACATTATTACAAACTATATCAAACAGGAGGGCACGGTTTTGGGTCGAACCCCAAAAACACAACAGAAGCCTACAAATGGAAAGAAGAATTTTTAAGATGGCTGCGAGAGCAATAGATGTTT
>DAIUBN010000192.1:0-5134 GCA_036846645.1 Bacteroidaceae bacterium
GAATCTGAGCGGTTGTCCGGGTTGCTCTTTATGATACTTCTTTACTTCGTTTGCAAAGCCGCTATTCAGCAAATAACCATTGATATATTCTCCATTCTGAGGCTTCAGCATGCCAATCTCTTTGCGAAGTAATGGTGGCACAACAACCAATTTCCTGCTTTGTACTTCCGACATCGGATAGAATGATAGTGCTAGTTTGCGCTTTGCTCTAAGACATGTGAGACGTGTGTACCAACGAAGTGCTGCCAACTGAATCTTGCTTTTGCGTGGCGGAAAGCGAAAGTCGGGATGAAGGAACATATATTGATGACCTATACAGATATATGGTCTTGAAGGAAATAAGGTAGCATAAGTCAGGCCGGTGAGTGCTTCATAAAAGTTGACTACCATATCGGGCTTGGCACTACTGATATTCCTTCTGATAGTGAACATGCTTTTTATATATAGTGGTAAACGAACCAGATTGAACAAAATACTCCACATCAGCGAAAAACGCTTATTGGTTCGAGTAGCCTTGAAGTTGGGACTGGCAAACACTTTGATTGGAGTATCGATCTTTTCGGTGAAGAATGATGGTAAAGAACGTGAAGAACTTTTGCCGACCATGACGCCAACCACCTCGTGACCGTTATGTTTCAGCATCTCTTCTAATGCTAATGCTTGGGTGAGATGCCCTCTTCCTTCTCCTTGAACTATAAACAGAAATTTCATAATTAGTAAATCTTTGTTGTACTTGCAAATATATTCGAGTCATATTACAAAGATGTTACTAATGTGTTACTATACTGTGAAAAAGTTCAGGATACCCTACCTGCAGACCAAATTAAACAAAAAAGGAGAAAGAACTTTTGCCCTTTCTCCTTCACTATGGTTATATTCTAATTTTATTTCTTGTTCAGAATATCAATTGTATCAGAAGCAATCATCAGTTCCTCGTCTGTAGGAACAACAACGACTTTGACTTTCGAATCGGCAGGAGAGATAACTCCTTCTGCGCCGCTAATCGTTTTATCGCTGAGAGCCTTGTCGACCTTGATGCCCATGAATTCTAGACCGCCGAGTACTTCAAGGCGTAAGCTAGCCTGATTCTCACCAACACCACCGGTGAAGACAATGATATCTACACCACCTAATGCAGCAGCGTATGCTCCGATATATTTCTTGATGCGATAGGCATACATGGCTTCGGCAAGAAGAGCTTTCTCGTCGCCTTTAGCGCAAGCTGCTTCCAATTCGCGCATATCGCTTGATACCTCTGAAACGCCTAGTACACCGCTCTTCTTGTTGAGAAGATCGCTTACACCAGCTGCGTCGAGATGAAGTGTATCCATAATATATGTCACTGCTCCGGCATCGATATCACCACTACGGGTTCCCATCATCAAACCTTCGAGAGGGGTAAGTCCCATTGTGGTATCAATAACCTTACCATCTTTGATAGCTGCGATAGAAGCACCGTTACCAATGTGGCAAGTAATGATACGAGTACCTTGAGGTTTCATGTTCAGCAATTCTAGCACACGTTTCGAAACAAAACGGTGAGAGGTGCCGTGGAAGCCATAACGGCGGATATGATATTTGGTGTAAAGTTCGTAAGGAATGGCATACATAAAGGCATGCTTTGGCATAGTCTGATGAAAGGCTGTGTCGAATACGCCAATTTGAGGAATATTGGGGAGAATAGCCTTGACAGCATTCACACCTTTCAGATTGGCCGGATTGTGTAGCGGAGCCAAATCGTTGCAAGCCTCGAATTCTTTCAGAACATTGGGAGTAAGCAATACAGATTCGGTGAATTTCTCTCCACCATGTACCATACGATGACCTACAGCATTGATTTCTTCGAGTGAAGAGATAGCACCATAGTTCTTGTCGGTCAATGTATGTAGAATGAATTCTACGCCGACAGTATGCTCTGGAATATCTTTCTCTAAGATTTTTTTCTCTCCATTGGGTAAAGTAAGTTTCAAGAAAGAACCTTCCAATCCAATCTTCTCTATTCCACCCGATGCGATAACCGATTTGTTGGTCATATCAAACAATTTGTATTTGATAGAAGAGCTACCGCAGTTTAATACTAATATTTTCATATTTATTATTTTTGTTGATTGCAAATGATTACTGGGCTTTCTTGGCAGCAATAGCTTGAGTTGCTGTGATGGCGATCATATAGTAAACATCGTCTATCGAACATCCACGAGATAAATCGTTGACAGGACGAGCTATACCTTGGAGAATAGGGCCTATGGCAACTGCATCACCGAGACGTTCTACCATCTTGTAAGAGATGTTTCCTACCTCAAGACAAGGGTAAATCAAAACGTTGGCGTGGCCGGCAACAGAAGAACCTGGAGCTTTGGTCTGTCCAACCGAAGGAACCATAGCTGCATCGGCTTGTAGTTCGCCATCAACATTCAAATCAGGATCCATTTCGTGAGCCAATCTGGTAGCTTCTACTACTTTATCTACTACTTCGTGAGAAGCAGAACCTTTGGTAGAGAAACTCAGCATAGCAACTTTAGGTTGTGCAATACCTGCTACATCGTGAGCTGTGCGGGCTGTACATACAGCGAACTCTGCCAACTGATGAGCATCTGGCATTGGCGTAACAGCAACATCGGAAACTACAAGTAGTCCTTTGTCTCCATATTGTTTTGCTTTGGTTACCAAAATCATTGCACCCGAGATACAATCTATACCAGGCGCTGTCTTAATAATCTGCAATGCCGGACGAAGAGTGTTTCCGGTAGTGTTGCGAGCTCCACCAAGTTGTCCATCGGCATCGCCCATCTTGATAATCATACAACCGAAATACATGGGGTCAAGCATTTTTTTGCGAGCCTCTTCGATAGTCATGCCTTTCTTCTTGCGAAGTTCGCAGAAGTATTGAGCATATTCTTCTTTCTTTTCGCTGGTAGCGGGGTCGATAATGGTAGCTTTGTCGATGTTCTTCAAGTAGAACTTACGGGCAACTGCCATGATTTTTTCCTTATCACCTAACAAGATAATGTCAGCAATATCTTCTGCCAATACTCTGTCGGCTGCTTGCAATGTGCGTTCTTCGTCGCCCTCTGGGAGAACGATGCGTTGACGGTCAGCCTTAGCCCGTGCAACAATTTCATTCAGTAAATCAGACATAAATATATAAATTAAAGTTATTGATTTAAATATCATCAATATACGACTGCGAAGTTACGTATTTTTGTGCGAATCCTACCGCTCTTTACTAACTTTTTTATTTATAAAATAATTTGCTATAATAATTCTTCTTTTAACACGTTAAATGAAAACTTTATTATATATTTGTTTCGACAAGCACGAAAGTAGTAACTATATACCTTGCTATTTGAACGATTTAGTGGGGATATGCTCGACAAAATGTTATGGATATACCTTTTAAAAATTTATCAATATTCGACAAGTCAACTGTTTTGCGTTATACTGTAAACAGTAAACGGCGCAACTGCGACCTTTCCTTTTCGAATCTTTGCAGTTGGGAATTTAATTATAATACACAAATTGCAGAATGGAAAGATTGTTTGATTTTTAAGTTTTGGGTCGAAAATACCACATTGGCTTATATGATGCCCGTTGGTAATGGCGATTTGAAGACAGTGATTCGAGAAATGGTTTACGATGCCAGAAAAGAAGGGCAGACATTCAGAATGCTTGGTGTCTGTTCTGATATGCGAAATGATTTGGAAACATTTTATAATAATGATTTCGATTTTGTTCATGCCAAAGATTATGACGATTATATCTATTTGAGGTCTGATTTGGCTGAGCTGAAAGGAAAGCGATATCAACCTAAACGTAATTTTGTGAATCGCTTTAAAAAGAATAATGATTATGAATATTCTGCTATAAAGGCAGAAGATATAGAAGAGTGCCTGGCGCTTGAGGCCAAATGGTTTGAGAAGAACAATGGAATTATGGATCAAAGTGCTATAGTGGAGCGAAAGGCTTTGACTTACGCTTTGCATCATTTTGGTGAGTTGGGATTACAGGGTGGTATATTGAAGGTCGAAGGAAAAATAGTGGCTTTCACTTATGGAATGCCTATTAATTATGACACCTTCGGCGTTCATGTGGAAAAAGCCGATACGGCTGTGGAAGGTTCTTATGCTATGATAAATTATGAATTTGCCAACCATATTCCCGAACAATATATTTATTTGAATAGAGAAGAAGACTTGGGTATCGAAGGTCTTCGCAAAGCGAAACTTTCTTATCACCCGGTGAAACTGTTAGAAAAATACATGGCTCATTTGAAAGAGGAGCCTTCAGAAATGATTAATTGGTAACAATATCTAAAACTATAAAGAAATGATTTCAACAATTAAAGGACAGGTTAGAGAACTATGGAAACTGTGTTTTGATGATTCTGATGAATTTATGGACCTTTACTTCAGAACAAGATACAATTCAACGACCAGTATGTATATTGAGAGTGGTAGTAGTGTGATTTCATCACTTCAGATTCTGCCTTATTCCTTTACCTATTATAATGCTGATTTAAAAGCCTATTATATATCGGGGGCTTGTACGCATCCCGAATATCGCAATAAGGGAGTGATGAGAGGACTCCTCAAAGAATGCTTGGCCAAATTGTCTTCCGAAGGTGCTGTCTTCTCGTTTATAATACCAGCCGAAGATTGGTTGTTCGACTATTATGCCAAGTTTGGTTTTGCTTCTGTTTTCAGCTATGGCTTGCAAGACGTTACTGAAAATAAGATGAGATGCAACAGTAGCAAGATAGAGAGAGTGCCGGACTTTCAAAAAGATGTGTACAAGTTCTTTAATGTCAAGATGCATAAACGCGATTTCTGTATCCAACATTCAGAAGAAGATTTGAAGGTTGTCTGCGAAGATATGAAAATCGATGATGGTTCTATCTTTGCCGCATATCGAGAGGGCAATATCGTTGGCGAGGCTTTTGTCTATGAATTCGATGATAAATTGCAAATTGCAGAATTGTTGGCAGATACTAATAAGGTGAAGCAGGAACTTATTCAGGCTGTTAGAGAAATGAATCCTCAGACCAAGGTGGAATTGATTAGTCCTGCAACAGATAATGGAGAATCAGTTCGTAACGGTATGATTAGAGTGATAAATGCACCGAAAGCTATTCAGC
>DAIUBN010000193.1:0-5093 GCA_036846645.1 Bacteroidaceae bacterium
GGTTTTACCGACGATAGCCCGATGATTGCTGGCGCTGACCAGTACGGCACACATCGCACCGGTAGATTTCCAAGGCATATAGAAGGTGGTATCTCTTTTCATAGCGGGTGCCGAATCTTCTATCTTCTTCTTGAGTGTGATGGTCCAGTCGCCTAGATTGCCACTGCCAAACTTATTGTCGATCAGTAAGGAATAGGGTTTCTTTTCGGGCACTTCCTTCCCTGTACGATTGTTAATCAATATCAGTTTGGGTGGATATTCGTCGATAGTGAAATCAACCAATTGAATAGCGATAGGCAGTTCGGTCATGTTGCCCTGCACATCTATAGCGCGCCATTCGGGCACGTCACGCGCCACATTCATAGTGAGTTTCTGCATATCGGCACTACCAAGTGTGGCAGCCACAATAAACAGAAACAAGCCAAGATGATTCACCACGAAAGGTATATCACGGAGTCTGAACTTCCTGAGCCTGTGGCAGACTACCAATCCCAAGATGATAGCCATATAGAGATATGTCAGTACGAACGGCCAAGAAGAAATCATATTGGTCAGTCCCATGCTGTCACTGCTCCCCATACCGTCGGGCACCTGCTTGATGAGTCCCATACACACCGTGAGCACGGCAGCTATAATCAATGCCGGAACTGCAGCGGCATAAGTACGAAAGAAACGGAATGCATACACTTTGCCTTCGAGCAGATACATGGCAATGATGATAACGACGAGCGATATCAGCAGCCATATATTAATAGGAAAAGCAAATGCATGCCACACCACAGAGCCTACACTCAGTTGAAGCATCGTACCAACAACAAGAAGGCCTATGCAGATGGCAAGGCCTTCTTTTATTTTCCAGGGTTTATTCCACAAAACTTTTCAATTCTTTTATAGTTCTACAATTCTTCCTTTAGCTTTGGCTTCCTTGATCCATTGCGGAACAATGACTTCGAGGAATTTCTTCTTATCGGCATTCTTCTGAGCCATATTGAGACCCAGATAAGCCTGTGCCTTAGCTTTAGTAGAAATATCCGGCAGAACTACATCACCATAGAAACCGTGATGAGCCAAAATCTTAGAAATCTTCAATCTAGCCTGTGATGCGAAATCAAGACTATGAGACAAGATACGTATCACTTCTTGCGGTGCATGGAAGGAAGCGCCGTGACTAGCTACAGCGAAATCCCAACGCCACTGGCTCTTGCGCAACAAAGAGAGTACTGGTTTCATCTCTGCATCGGTAGCACCTTTGTCCCAAGCAAACTTAGCTTCTATATGAGCTGCGGCAAGATCTTTCTCCACTCTGTTTCGTATCTCGTTGCATTTGCGTTGACGTTCGTAGACATTCTGTCGCAACGTCTCGGCATCTTGACGGTGACAAGTCTGACAAGTGCGGTCGATATGTGCCAATGGACTCATGATGTGATGGTCGGTATATTTCACTCCACCTTCAGCAATGTACGGCATATGACAATCGGCACACGAAACATTTCGCTGTCCATGAATACCCATCTTATACAGTTCGTAGCCCGGATGTTGAGCTTTCAATATAGGAGTGCGCGACAATTGATGGATATAATCGTAGAATCCCAATTTGTCGTAGTAGGCCTCCATCGCCTCAACTGTCATACCACTATCCTGTGGAAAGTATAAGTAACTCTTCTCTTTCTCGTTCTTAGAGAAATAATATTCGGTGTGACACTGTGCACAAACCAGTGAACGCATTTCCTGACGAGAAGCCTTCTTCACATCCATACCACGGCGTGCCCAAGCCTCATACAGAGCAGGACGAGCAGGACGCAAATCCATATTGCGGGCATCATGACAATCGGAACAACCGATAGAATTCATCACTTGTGGCCCCCAATCACTCCATTTGGCAGCATAGAATGCGCCGATGCCTTTCTCACGCATCAGACGTGGCACATCCGGACCTTTGCAAGTCCAGCAAGTACCGGGTTGCGGTTGCTTCCCTGGAGTAATGCCAGGTGCACCTGTTCTGAGTATTTCGCGAAGGTCTTCGATACAATGTTTATGCCCTCTCGGAGTGTTGTAGTTCCAAGCGAAAGCATATCCTGCCCACAAGATACACATCTCCGGTCTTTGAGCCAGCACATCAACGCTCTGCGAACTATTGAACTCACTCACGAAAGAAGTATCTTCCGTCATGGCCCAAGTTTGATATTCACGAGGATAATTGCGGGCAAACTTCTCGTTTTGCGATACAATACTATCGGTGAATTGATCGGGTCGGTTATTGAATACACTTACAACCTCTGCCCTTCTCTCCATGAGCGAAGAAACCACCAGGCCGAGTACAAAGACAATCACCATAGAACCACCAAAGAGCAGCCATCCTTGCCATTTCTTTAATTTCTTTTCCATTGTATGAGACGTTTTAAGTTTTTTCTAATCATTAATTGGCAGACCGATGTCCTACCATCTGTTGAATCCATTCCGGAACGGGAGAAGAAGGTAGCGGCACCTGTGTCTCGGCTCCAGGAGTAGAAGAAAGAGAGTTCATACCACCATGAGGAACATTTCGATGACAATCCCAGCATGCCAGTCCTTCGCCACGTTTGGTCATCATATAGTCTATCCTTCCTGTCTTCACAAACTCTTGATTGAGTTGGGTATGACAACGTATACAGTTGTCCATAATCACCTCGGCACTGGCATCCTCTGCACGGATAGCCTGATGTTCAGAATAAGTAAGGAAATAGCCCACATGCTTCATACCATCTACTCCTTTAAAGAAATATTTCTTGATGATATTCTGATGTGGCACATGACAGTCGTTGCAAGTAGCATCTCTGAAATGAGAAGAATGCGACCAAGTAGCATAATAAGGAGTCATCACATGACAATTGATACATGCAGCAGGGTCATCACCTATAATATAGGTATGCATTCTAAGCTGATAGAGGAAGAGAAATCCTAGTCCCACAAAGCACCCCGCCATGACAATTAAAAAGATTTTCTGTCCTCTTGTAAACAGGTCTTTTATAGATATCAATTTATTTCTAAGGTTCATCGGGACTTATTTTAAGTTTTCTCCAAATTTAGTGTTTTTTTTATTTTATCATAGCGAATAATTAAAAAAATATCATCAATATTCCGATTCTTAACAAAAATTGCCTAAAAAAGAAAACAAATATTACCTTTCTCATTGAGTACCATATCTCAATAAATTGATTTTTATACAGAAAAGCCAAAAGATTTTATCGATGATTCTTCAGGGCCTTGATTATTTCTTGTTGCAATACTACTGCATGATTTTTAATCTTATCTTTGAAAGCATACAATAGATTGATGTACTGGGGTTGGTCTTTCTCGATTCGCGCAATCAGTTCTGCAAATGCCGAAGATGTTTCCAACTCATGGGCATAATCGGCTGCAAAAGTGGTCCAATTGCCTTCGGTATCGGCATGAAACATCTTCCGCAACTCTGGCGATGGAGCGATATCTTTTGCCCAAATATCATATTTCAAATCGGCCTTCTTTATACCACGAGGCCACAGGCGGTCTACCAACACGTTGAGTCCACCGTTATCATCCATCGGTTCGTAAACCCGCTTTATCAATACTTCTGTTTCCAATGTTCTTTCAATTTTAAATATTCAATCAGATACTCCTACTCCCAAAAGAAGAAGTGCGATTACAAAGTTATACGTCTTTGCTGCTCTTCGTCACAACTTAATCTATTTTAACTCCAACGTGTCACAAATGTTACCGTTTCGGCTATGGGAGTCGATGTATCTTTGCATCATTAAAAAGAAGTAATAACATTCAAAAACAAAAAGAATATGGATAATACAATTGTAGTGTATGGTTCCTCTACAGGAACTTGCGAGAACATTGCTCAGCACATAGCAGAACAATTGGGAGTAGACAAGAGTCATGTCATCAACGTCAGCAAGCTTACTGCCGACATGATTCCTGCGTTCGACAATCTGATATTGGGTACTTCCACCTGGGGTGCCGGAGAATATCAGGAAGATTGGAACGACGGACTCAAAGTACTCAAGAAATGCGATCTTGGTGGCAAGAACGTTGCACTCTTCGGATGTGGCGATTGCGAATCTTTCAGCGATACCTTCTGCGGCGGTATGGCCCAGCTTTGGGATGAGTTGAAAGATAAAGGAGCTCATCTCATCGGCAAGGTATCTACCGAAGGGTATACTTTCGACGACTCAGAGTCGGTAGTAGACGGTCAGTTTATCGGTCTGCCACTCGATGAAGTCAACGAAGAAGATAAGACTGATGAAAGAATCAGTGACTGGGTAGGAGAAATCAAGAAATCTTTAAAATAAAAAGCTATGGACAAAAAAATTGAAAAAGGTGTTGTATTAAATGTCAGCCAACTGATTGAGTATGCAGAAGGCGGCATCGTCAGCAAAGAGTTCGAACATTCTACAGGCGGCAGTGTCACATTGTTCGCTTTCGACAAAGGCCAGAAACTAAGCGAGCACACCGCTCCTTTCGATGCCCTCATCCAAATCGTAGAAGGCGAAGCAGAGATCATGATTGAGAATGAATGGCACACCCCCAAACAAGGCGAAATGATTATCATTCCCCAAGGAGCTCTACATGCCGTGAATGCCACGTCGCGATTTAAAATGATACTAACCATGATAAGAGGATAGTGACGAGGAGCGGTATACCTCAGAGAGGTTCTACAGCATCATTGATGGATAATATGTGACGTCGTCGACGTGAAACACACCACAATATCATTATCACCAAGTAGCCGGAACGTTTTCAACGTTTGCCTACATGGTGCTTCTTATGATATTTCCTCTTGCGAGGAATTTTGGTGTAGCTGTATGATTCATGCGACAGCTGGTAAAAAACAGCTTCTCTTTTGGTTAGACCAGCGAACCTAAGATACGCCGTAAGGCGTTACATCTCGAGAAACACCATGTAGGCAAATCTCGAAGAGATTCCGGCTACTTGGTGTTTACGTTGTCACAATGCGTTGCACGTCGGAGATGTTCCATTTCAATCTAATCATCTCCACCTAAAGTAACGAAGCCCCATATTAGAAGACTTTTGTAATAATACTTTAGGATGTAATAGGAAAGGAATTAATC
>DAIUBN010000194.1:0-4887 GCA_036846645.1 Bacteroidaceae bacterium
TTGCTTTTCTACCCACTTCTCTTCCCAAGAAGATATATTGTATGGAGTTCCCTCACGGAGACTCTTAAAATAGGCTTTCCAACGAGGGAGATAATAACTACTAATCAAGCCTGACCATACGCGGGCCGAGTAGTCATTGACTGGTGGTCCCCATACGGTGATGATACGACGAGCATTTTTCTCGTAATAATCTTTCTCGGCAGGTGTATTGCCCCATTTGCGAGCAAAATTAAGCCATCGTTGAAGATTCAATGTAGGATGAGAACTTAATAACTGATCGATAGTTGTAAGTTGATTACAAAAATCTTTCGTCAAACGGTCAAAGTCATTCCAATCTTTCTTGCTATATGCCTGTAGTATATTAGAATAAATTGAATCGGCTTTGCCTCCTAGATACATCGCCTTGTTTTCTTTCAAATCAATTTGATACAACGGATTGTTTTTCATTTCACTATCGCAAGAAACAAAGCTTTCTATCGCCCTGTAGAACTGGTCACCAGTCTTCGCACTACCCCTGAGATGGTCTTTCGGACTCAGTTGCCAATTGAATCGGGGATGATCGGCAAAGCTATTGTAAGCAGAAGCGAGCATGCCCGACCAATAATCATCCAGCGCTTTGTTGTAAGTGCCGTAGCGGGACAATGTATAATCTTTGAGCCACGAACGAATATCTGTGGGAGTGTCCTTCCAAGCAACATCTGTGAGCAGTTCGTATACCACTTCATTGTTTTCAATGCCTTCGGGTGCCATACCTATAGCAAATAAATTACCTTTATTGGCCGATTTCAACGCTTTAAGATGACCGTTGGCATAGAAATCCAGCACGCCGGTGAAGGCACTCTTACCACCCATATTGGGTATCACACTATAGACCCACTGCTTACCATAAAATCCTTTATAAAAGTCCCAATTGAACGTACTTTTCCAGATATAAGCATTATAATCGGCAGCCAAGTCGAGCAACAACATTTTATCATCGGGAACCTTGCTTACCAATGCCTCAAGAGAACGATAGTCCCAAATGTCACGCTGATAGCCGAACATCCAACCTTGCATCACCCACGTAGCATCTTTATCGCCCGCTTTGATGGATTGGTACACTTTGTCGCCATAAGAGGCCAAAAGTTCATAGCGTTCTTTCGATTCTTTGGGAGGAAAAGGAATATCCATCTCATTGAAACTATCTACAATGTAATAATCGCACTTGCCAAACTCCCGCTCCCACTCTTGAATGAACATCTTGCCGATGCGTGAAAACAACTGCTGTTGAGGAGAAAGCATCCAATTGTGGAAAGCACCGTCGGCCCACGAAGTTTCTAATAGCTTGGCTTCGGGATAAACACGATTAATAGCTTTCGGAACAAATCCTGCAAACCCGGGGCAGATTGGTTTCATACCCATTCGACGCATGGCTGCCAATATTTTGTGTTGCAATGCCACCTGAGGGGCATACCATGACTGAGGGAGCGGCGAATCCAATCCGCTGATATTACCCATTCGCATCCACGGAAAGTGAGCCGGACCCACCATATAATTGTTTATCTCTTGTTCTGTCAATCCTAACTGTTTCCACACTCTGGCAGTGATAGCTTCGTTGGCAACAAGAGCCAAAGGCATATCGATGCCATGCAATGCCATCCAGTCTATTTCTTTCTGCCATCTGTTCCAATCCCAGTAAGGCATGGTATAGCCGTATGTCACAACATTAAAATAATAATGATGCTTTACCGGCGAGACCAGCCGATGAGTTTTCGCACCCTTCAGCGTTGAAGGCCATGCGATGCGACTGCCCGACCACGACACGATGCCATAATGATTGGTGCGAAGGAAATCATAGAATCCATGACTTAATGCCACGGCACTGCTTCCTTTTACCAACAATTGCCCATTCACGATATGCTGTTCGAACACATCGCAACCATTCACTTTCGAAATGAGCTGAAGCTTCACTTCTTTTGCATGAGAACCCACCGTGCGCTGCAACAAGGCACGAACTTCTTGTAGAATTGCACTATTCTCATTGGCATAAGAAGGGCAAATCAACAGACTAACTAAAATTAATAACAAATATCTCTTCATCATAGCTTCAAAAATACAATATCCAAAACTATTATGCAAACGAATCAGACAATATTGTTTCTTTCGAAAGCATGGCTAACTTCAACAAAATGTGACATCATAAAGAATAAAACATTACTCTTCCATGAATAAAAAATGATATGATAAAGATAAGTTCTATAAATCAAGCTTTAGTTTTAATAAATTAAGCTTGTATTTTATAAAATAAAGCTTATATTTTAATAAATAAAGGCTTAATTCTTAGAATTCATCTTGAAGTAACAAACTTTACTACCTGATGAATTGCATTTTATATCATCTTGTGATAAAGATTTAATAATGACGCAGATTATATTGCAAGTCGATACATCATTTTGTAGAAGAATATAGAAAGTGAATTTCTGTAAAATAATAATCGCCCGAAATAATGGCTATTTAAAACCATATTTCGGACGATTAATAAATTATTAAGTGTAAACGCTACTTATTGAAAGAAGCGCTATTTTGCTGCTTAATTGGTCGCATGGTGAAAGTATATTCACGATCGGCATAGGGAAGCAAGTATTGTGGCAAGGGCCATGTACCCCATGAGGTGACACATCCTAATCCCATCTGAACACCATCAATATTCATATTGGTGAAGCCATTCTTCTGCAAGAACTCGGAATGCCGTTGTCCTTTCTCTATACCGTCTGTAAGTTCTTCTTGAGAGTAAGGCAATGCCGAGATAGAGAGTGCAGCAGGAGCGAAGAATGCCAGACCTGTACCGATATTATCGGTCTGCAACCACCAGCGGATGTCGGTCTTATTACCGTTTTCTTGTGGACGGATGTAAGAATAGAATTGCTCGTCGGTAGTCTGTTTGTACTTGCCAACGAAGGTGGTATGATTACGATCGGAATAATTTTCGAGTGGTCCACGGCCATAGTAAGTACTGATATTCATGCTTCCAGGCAACTGCAAACGCATACCGAAACGGAACATATATGGTTTGTCGGCGTTATCACCGGCAACGAAACGCTGTTTCACAGTGATTGTACCATCATTGTATAGCAGATAAGAAAGATTGAGCTGTCCCTTTACTTCGGGCATATCATATACAGCATCTACTTGAATATTATCAGCTTGATTGATAGAAGTGAGCGATTGCAACTTATAAGTTGGATTAAGCCATACACGGAATTTCTTTTGGAAACCTGCACCATAATCATTGTCGGTACCGGCACGCCAGA
Source organism: Bacteroidaceae bacterium (assembly GCA_036846645.1). Classification (GTDB taxonomy): domain Bacteria; phylum Bacteroidota; class Bacteroidia; order Bacteroidales; family Bacteroidaceae; genus JAAYUD01. The sequence continues at coordinate 3,291 of DAIUBN010000194.1, forward strand.
AATTCGGTTTGAGCTGTGTACCTTCTTGCATCATGGATTGACCTTTTATCTCATAGGTGGTGAGAAAACCTGTCTGACGATCAAAAGATATCTTGGCAACATCATCACTGAATGTCATGTTTTGTTTATCTTTTTTATCAAGCTTCAATTGATTGTGCTTGCCCAAAACAATCGGTGTGACTACCTTATTTTCAGTCCAGCGATAGCCATCGAGTATGAATTGCTGACGGGCAATAGTTGTACCTTTGGCAAGCAATGGTTCGTCGGTCTTCAGTTTATAAGCGATGTTGATCAAATTCTCTTTGCCCAACTTCAAAGCATTGAAATCAATAGGCAACTGAACATCTACCCTTTCACCGGGACCAACTTTCAGATCGTTCAAGATACCGGTCTGCACAACATCGCCATCGCTCAGCAATGTCCATTCGAGGCTATAGTTGCTAAGATCTTTAAAAAAGTTCTCATTGTAGATTTCGAAAGTAGCTTTGTCCCTATCTTTCAGAGCAGTCCAAATATCCTGATAGTAATATTGAACTTCGTAAGCATGAGGATTGGGCACACGGTCTGGGCTAACCAAACCATTGTCGAGGAAGTTGTTATCAGAAGGGTCATAAGCATTGAAATCACCACCATAACTATAGAACTTTTTGCCGTCGCGAGTGGCACGAATACCCTGATCCACAAAATCCCATATAAAACCACCTTGATACTTTGGATACTTACGAATCAAATCCCAATATTCTTTGAATCCACCTTCAGAATTGCCCATGGCATGAGCATATTCGCACTGGATAAGAGGTTTAGTAGCATCGCTCTGAGCATACTCTTCACAATGTTTGTAATCGCGATACATCGGACAGAAAATATCGGTAAATTCTGACAGACCAGCTTGTTCGTATTGACAAGGACGAGAAGGATCGGCCTTCTTTACCATACGATAAGCTTCTTCAAAGTTAGAACCCATGCCCGACTCATTGCCAAGCGACCAGAAAATGATTGAAGGATGATTGAAATTGCGGGCTACATTACGCTCGTTTCGCTCGAGATGAGCCTTCAAAAATTCAGGAACTTTGGCAAGACATTTATCACCATAGCCCATTCCATGAGATTCGACATTGGCTTCGGCAACCAGATAAATACCATATTCATCGCACAACTCGTACCATTGAGAATCATCGGGATAATGACATGTACGAACAGCATTTATGTTAAGTTGTTTCATCACTTTAATATCCTGAATCATTCTTTCGCGAGATACATTATAACCTCCATCAGGATCCATTTCGTGGCGATCGGCACCTTTGAACAAAACAGCCTTGCCATTGACAAGTAGTTGAGCATTTCGAATTTCAATCTTGCGGAAACCTACTTTGATAGGTATTGTTTCTATCACTCTATTTTTCGATTTCAACGTGGTGAGAAGAGTATAGAGATAAGGTGTCTCAGCTGTCCATTTTTGAGGAGTAACAACTGGAATATTCACTGTTCGATTAGTGAGTATTTCTTTATTGAAGACAACCTTACCATCAGCATCAAGCAGCATCACTCCTACTTTAGAAGCAGGTGCCTTCATCTTCACGTCGATGGCAAGAGAGCC
>DAIUBN010000195.1:0-4827 GCA_036846645.1 Bacteroidaceae bacterium
GGTCTGTACTGCAATGTAGTCTATCTTCGGACCAACGCAGAGTGCAGAGTTGGAAGGCAATGTCCAAGGTGTGGTAGTCCATGCGATGAAGAAAGCTGTGCCCCATTGTGACATCTCGGGACGTGGATTCTTAATCTTGAACTGAGCCGTAACAGTCGTATCCTTTACATCTCTATAGCATCCGGGGAGATTCAGCTCGTGAGAACTAAGTCCTGTACCGGCAGCGGGAGAGTAAGGCTGAACTGTATAACCTTTATATAGTAATCCTTTTTTGTGGAACTGTTTGAGCAGCCACCATAATGTTTCAATATAACGGTTGTCGTAAGTGATATAAGGGTGCTTCATGTCTACCCAATATCCCATTTTGTGAGTTACGTCTTCCCATTCTTTGGTAAACTTCATCACATCTTTACGGCAAGTAGCATTATAGTCTTTTACCGAAATAGTCTTTCCAATATCTTCTTTCGTAATACCAAGAGATTTTTCTACTCCAAGTTCTACAGGTAGTCCGTGAGTGTCCCATCCTGCTTTACGATGTACTTGATAACCCTTCATGGTCTTGTAACGACAAACGATATCTTTAATAGAACGAGCCATTACGTGGTGAATGCCCGGCATTCCGTTTGCTGAAGGAGGACCTTCGTAGAATACAAATGAAGGCGCGCCTTCACGCTCGGTCATACTTTTGGAAAACACACTGTTCTCATCCCATTTCTTAAGAACCTCTTTGTTGACTTGAGAAAGGTCTAATTGTGAATGTTCGGTAAATTTCATATTGCAATAAAAATCATTTCTAATTAAGGGTGCAAATTTACGAGAAAAATAGCTTTAAGCAATGATATTATTCAATTTTTTCATTATAGCTCTTGGCAAGTCCTCCCGCAGATGTTTCTTTATAGAGTGATGGCAGGTCGTGGCCTGTCTGTTTCATCACTTGTATTACTCTGTCGAATGATACCCGATGGATACCGTCTGTCAGCGATGAATATAAGTTTGAATCGAGAGCTCTGGCAGCTGCAAAGGCATTTCGTTCGATACAGGGTATCTGAACCAATCCGCAAACAGGGTCGCAGGTCATACCTAAGTGATGCTCCAATCCCATTTCGGCAGAGTATTCAATCTGAGCTGGCCCACCGCCAAACAATTGATTCGATGCAGCCGAAGCCATGGCACATGCTACACCGACTTCACCCTGACATCCTACATCTGCTCCGGATATCGAAGCGTTTTGTTTCACTACATTACCAACGATTCCACCGGTGGCAAGCGCTCTTAATATTCTTTTGTCCGTAAACTCATGACTCTTTTGGAGATGATAGAGTACGGCAGGCATCACACCGCAGGCTCCACAGGTAGGGGCGGTAACAATAGTCCCACCCGAAGCATTCTGCTCGCTCACGGCCAAAGCATACGAGAAGACCAGACCACGTGACTGGAGTGATTTCTTGTAGCCGGAAGCCTTTATATAATAGGTATAGGCTTTGCGAGGTAAGTTGAGTGGGCCAGGCAATACTCCTTCGGCCTCCAAACCACTCTCGACAGCCCTTTTCATGTTTTCCCATACCTCTGCCAGATAATCCCAGATGTCGCTTTCTTCGCAGAGTTTCACATATTCCCAATAACTTCTACCGTTCTTTTCGCACCAACGCATGATTTCTGTCATGCTGTTCATATCGTATACTTCTTTGGTGTTGAACATATCGTCTTCGCCTTTCCCTTCCGAGAGGGCTCCACCACCAACACTATATACCGTCCATTCGCCAGCCTGATTTCCTTCGGCATCAAAAGCTTCATACTTCATGCCATTGGGATGAAAGTCGAGAAATACAGTTGGTTGCCAGATGATTTCTACCGGTGCAATGGGTTTCAATACATCGATGATGGCAACGTCTGTCATGTGACCTTTGCCAGTGGCTGCCAGACTACCATAGAGTGTCACGCGGAAACTCTTCGCATCTCCATATTTGGATGCAAATATCCTGGCTGCTCTTTGAGGCCCCATCGTATGGCTGCTCGATGGACCTTTACCAATACGGTATAACTCTTTTAATGATTTCATATATTTTATAGGTATTATAAATCAACTACAGTAATGCCGGCACCACCAAATTGAACGTGTTCATCGGCAAAATGACTGACACCAGGCACGGTCTTTAAATATTCTCTGATAAGAGTGCGCAAGATTCCGGTACCGGTGCCGTGCAAGATTCTTACCCGACTGATACCAAGCAATATGGCGTCATCTATAAAATAAGTAACAGCCTGAATAGCTTCGTCTCCTCGCATTCCTCTCACATCTATGTCTTGACGGAACGACAACTTCTTTTCGTGAATTTCGTCTTGCGTGGCACTTCCTACAAAAGACTTGCTACCAGATGTCTCTTGCTTTGGTGCATTGCTCCGCTCCAAACGACTGATTTCTACTGTCGTTTTGATGCTGCCAAATACAACGGTAGCTTTCTTGCCATTTATTTCAGAAACTTTTCCAATAGAGGTCTGACCTTTTATTCGAACGTTATCGTCAACTTCTATCGGCTTCTCTACTTTCGGTTTGACAGCCGATGATGAAACGGCTTCTTTCTTGTTCTTTTTCTTATCTTTATATCGTTTCTGCCGATCTACCAAACGCTGCATCTGTTTCGATATCATGCGCTCTTTCTCTTCATCAGATAAAGTGGCATCAACCGTATCTTTGAATTGCTCTAGATCTTTTCTGATAGATTTGGTTTTTTCTTTATCGGCTTGTGCTTCTTTGATAGAACGAATCGTATTTTCTATCTTGGCATTCGACTCTTGCAACAATTGTTTTGCTGTTTCCTTCGCCTCATTCAGAATATCTTTTCGCTCTTGTTTCATCTTTGCCATTTCCGATTCGTATTTGGCAATGATATCTTCAAGCTGCTTTTCTCGCTGGTGGATAGTTTGGCGTTTGTTTTCCCAATATCTTTTATCGCGAACAATGTCTTGCAGATATTTATCGGAATTGATATAATCACTGCCCACCAGTTCGGAAGCATCAGCAATCACATCTTCGGGCAATCCTATCTTGCGGGCTATCTCTACAGCGAACGAACTTCCTGGATTTCCAATCTGAAGTTGAAAGAGGGCCTGCATCTGATGGCGGTCGTAGAGCATTGCTCCGTTGACTACTCCTTCATGGTCTTCGGCAAAATGCTTCAAGTTCTGATAGTGAGTGGTGATTACACCGAATGTCTTCTTTTCATTGAAACGTCGCAATACGGCTTCTGCAATGGCACCACCAATCTGAGGTTCTGTGCCGCCACCAAATTCATCAATCAGTATCAGACTGCGTTCATTGCACTGTTTCATCATGATTTTCATATTGGTGAGGTGCGATGAGTAAGTACTGAGGTCGTCTTCTATAGATTGTTCGTCGCCTATATCTATAAAAATACTGTCGAATAGTCCGGCATGACTGCTTTCGGCCATAGGAATAGGAATACCGCATTGCAACATGTATTGCAGTAAGCCTACCGTCTTTAAGCAGACTGATTTACCTCCGGCGTTCGGACCCGATATCAACAATATCCGTCGGTTCTTGGTTAGTTCGATATCCAGTGGCACTACTTTCTTATCGTGCTTGGCAAGTGACATCTGAAGCAAAGGATGGATGGCCATCGACCAATCTATCATCTGTCTCTTCTCCAAATTGGGCTTGATGCCTTTAATGCGGATAGCGAAACGTGCCTTGGCTCTGATAAAATCTATCACAGCAAGAAATTCGTATGATTCGAGTAGATTAGGAATGTAAGGACGAACGACACCCGAAAATTCTGTCAGAATACGAATGATTTCGCGATGCTCCTCACTTTCCAACTCTCTAATGCGGTTGTTGGCTTCTACTACCTGCTCGGGTTCAATGAACACGGTCTTGCCGCTAGCAGATTCATCATGGACGATACCTTTAATTCTGCGTTTCAAACCTGGAGCAACAGGAATCACCAATCTACCGTCGCGCATGGCAGGACTCACATCTTTGTCCACTATGCCTTCGCTTTGGGCACTCCGAAGAATATTGCTCAAAGTACGAGAGATGCCTCCCATTGTCGATGTCAATTCTCTACGAATACGAAGCAATTCGGGAGACGCATTATCTTTTATCTTTCCGTATTTATCTAGAATTCTATTGATTTGCGAAACCAGTTGCGGAAAAGCAATCACATCACTTGCCAGTCTGCGAAGAGCAGGGTAGGGATAGTTGGTATCATCTTCCTCTTCCGTCTCTTCTACTTCTACATCGTCTTTTCGCCTCGTCAGAAACTGCACGATAGCGGTAATAGTAGCCAAAGAACGTTGTAGATTGAAAAGCTCTTCTTCTTCAAGATACATCCCTTCTACCTTAATTCTTTTAAGAGAAGTGCGGACATCGAAAAAATATTGGTCAGGAAAGTTGGTCTCCTCCTGAATGATACGCATAAACTCCTCGGTTTCGTTCAGTTCCTTTTCTACCACATTATATATAGGAGAAAAGTCCATCACTTCCACCTTCTGTTTACCCAGCGTACTTAAACACTCGTTCGTCAGTAATTCACGAACAGAGTTGAATCCAATTTTTATTTCGAAATTATTGGGATATATCATATCTCTTTTTTACTTTGTCTTCGCTTTTGCTGCAAAAGTACAACATATTTTAGAAAAAAATCTCTTTTTCGCTTGCAGATTTGAAAAACATTCGTACCTTTGCAACGCTTTAAGAGAAAAGCACTCCACAAAAGGAGTTTCGGAGAGGTGGCTGAGTGGTCGATAGCGGCGGTCTTGAAAACCGTTGTACCGAGAGGTACCCGGGGTTCGAATCCCTGTCTCTCC
>DAIUBN010000196.1:0-4806 GCA_036846645.1 Bacteroidaceae bacterium
GTTGCCGACACATTCTTTTGAACAGGGTCACAATCAATAGAGAGCGTCATTTCTGATGTATCACCATATTTAAAACGTAGCGTTTTAATACTCGTTCTATCATTACTGACAACTACATTGCCGCTCAATAGAGCGGTGTAGCGAGTAATGGATTGAGCTGAACCTACCGACAGAACAGGCGTCATACCTTCCGGGACCTTTTCGGAACAAGAGCCGAAAAGGAAAGCAGCGGCAATGAACAGGCATATTATCGATAGAGTTCTTCTCATACTATATTCTATTTAAAAACGATATCCTATTCCAACAACAGGTTCCCAATACTTACCTTTTATCGTCATGATGCCCGCCGAAAGATATAATGGCAGATGAGGCTCGTAAATGATACCCAACTCACCTGCAATTCCTTTGGCAGAATAGCCCGTGTTGAGCAAATAAGTTTCATTCACGGTTTGCCATGCCAAAGAGCGATTGCCATAACCTATTCCTTCGTAGACATCAACGCTATTGGTCAGATGATGTATGCCACCGACGAAAGCCATCCACCTGGAGTCTTTTTTCACTCCATTATAATAAGGTAAAGATCCGTTATTATCAACCCCACCATCCTTATCGCATTCTCCGCTAGTCGATACCGAAGAATGAAAATCGGTCTGCAGATGAAGATAAACACCATGGCGACGACGAACTGCAAACATCAATCCGCCCGAATAACTGCTATTGTGCAGTCCAGAAGTATATAACAATTGAAATACCAACGGCTGTCTAACCTTGATATAAGATAGTCTGGCATTGCTCTCCTTACTGCCATAACCTATAAAAGGAAATTCGGGATTATTGTTCATCGGTACGCTCAAATCGAATTCTTTAGAAAGAGGTGGCGAGAGCACCATCTCGTAAGTCATTCGCGATTCGAGCGGGGCACCGAAACTAAAGTCGCGCATCACTCCCCAACGCGGATGCTTTATCGTCAGCAATTTACTTCCTCGCGGCAGATAAATCCATATTTCGCCCACTTCATTGACGCGGTGAACAATACCCAAGGGAGAAGAAAAGGCAAAATCTTTATCGCCCACTATTTTGATAAGCGCACAAGCCTCTTGATTCAAATCTCTAATAGGATTGATATAAGCTGTGATATCATTGGGCAATTGACGGAATGAGCGAACTTTGAAATCTTGAGCGACAGCATCAACACAGAAAGAGAAGCTGACGGCTATTGTTATCAGCAAGTCACAAAAGATAATATGTAGGTTTTTTCCCGTCATTGCAAATTAAAATCTCTGATATTGAATACAGCGTCGCCAGACAATGTATGATGTTCGTCGATATTATAAGGTTGCCAAGTCCGAACATGTATCTTCGGCTCGGCTTCGTTCCTAAAGTCCCACAACAAGAACAAATACCCATCGTCAGAATAGCGGTCGGAAGAGTATTGTTGTCTCAAGCTCACTCCATATATACCAGGAGTTGTAGGATGCCGCATAATATGGAAATCACTAAAATGGAGCTGAATCTGCTTGTTGAGTTTGAATACAAGCTTCAACTTAGAAAGATATTCCTGTTTACTCTTTACATTATATACTACTTGCGAAGCAGGCAGATATTGAGATTCGCGCTGCATAGAGGTTCTCACCACATGACCCACAACAATCAGAGCATTCTCACTGAATAGCTGTTGCAAGAAGTCAATATCTTTTGTACTATATGAAGAGCGCAGATGTTCTACATAATTGAGAATCATCTCTCTATTCTGAGCATCAATCTCTGTCAAATTGCCCGACAGCACTTTGGCTGCCTCTCCATAGAACGGACTGTTGCGACTTATCTTACGCCAATCAGTATTGATTCGGACCGCACGCGGTGCAACGATTTTTTTCAGACTTTGCGGATAAGCAAGCACCTTATTATTTATGTCCTTAGCTGTTGGCAACGGTTTGATCTCACCCTGTTGATAAGTCATGGTATTGACCGACGAACGGACAAAAGTTGCGGAGACATCGCCTTCGGCATAAGGATCGTCTACGATCTTAGCATATCGCCCAATCGTCTTTCCCTGTCCATTGATAAGACTGAAAGTACCATTCATCTCAGCTACAGCAATATGATGCTTATTACTCTTTCCTATTTTATCATAACAAAAAGAAGAAAGAGGTTTGCCCGTCTTATCTACCACACCCCATCTATTGTCTTTCTTGGCATAATAATAGTCTTTTCCGCCAATGGCCATATCTTCGTAGACATCACCAATAATGCTCCTACCTTTATTATCTATTATGCCAGCTCCCGAATTGGTCTGATAAACAGTTTTTCCTCCTTCAAAACGATAGCAATCACGAATTTTATCGGGCAACGAGATACAAGTTTCACCTTTACTATTAATATATCGGCATCTGCCTGTATCGTTCTCCTTATACATCAACATTCCTTCAGAGAAATAATGATCGAGTGTCACATTATTCTGCTGTAATTGGAATGCAATATTTCCATCTTTCTTTATAATCTGATAATTAATATTGCCATTCATATCGGCAACTCCAACAAGAGCTTTGTTTTCTTGATAATCGTATGCAATATCATATATCGGAGGAATAATAAGAGTTCCTTTCGTATCAATGTAGCCATATTTACCATCTTTAGATATCACAAGTGCCCTTCCTTCGTGAAAGTTGTGCGCAGCCACGATATCATATTGAGGAAAGTTGAGTACAGCGACTGTCTGACCTTTCCTATTTATTATCGACAAGAACCCGTTCATAGTATCTTGAGCTATAGTCACTTTATCTAAAAAATATCCAATGCGATAAAAATGCCGTTCAGAGATCGGCCTAGCCACATCATCTATACTATACAACATTACCATACCTGTTCCGTCGGGAACTGTGAACATACCGTTGACCACAGATGAAGGCTGATAAACGTATGTTCCATCGGAAACAATGACTTTTCCATCAGTGCCAATAATACCCCATCCGCGATTCACTGAGGTTCTAAAAGCCCATCCATCAAGATTGTTTTTATCGTGACGGCATCCGATAAGACAAACAAGTAATATCAACCCAAAAATAATACGGCCTCGCATCGTGCAAAATTGTTTACGCAAATATAACTAATTATCATTGATAATAAAAACACCTCCCCATATTTCTTGTCACAATACAAAAAAATATAGGAGGTGCTTCCTAACCAGATATATTGCTCATGGCCATTCAATGAGAATTCTGTGCAATTCGTCGAATGAAATATATGGCAATAAGTCAATATTCTTTCGACAAAGGAAGAAATAAATCACACACGAATCAAGTCCATAATGGTTCATTACTGCCAATTTTGAATTTCTCCTCCAATATCTATCTTTACCTGTTCCGGATTTTTGTCTATAATAAGCGAAACAGTATGTTGAATACCAGGCTTGAACACAAATTTCGACTCCCAAAGGTAAGATACACCTTTTGCTATCACTTCAATGAGAGGTTGACTGTTGTCTATACGCTGCGGCACGATGATAGCGGCATATTGATTGTTGCCCAACGATTTGGCCTTGATACTTTGCGTTGTTCCATATTGATAACGAGTTACGACTCCTGCACTTAGGTCGATAGTTGCTGTCGGAACAGTATTGTGGATATACACTTCGGCTGTAGATGGCAAGTCTCCTTCGTAATCTTCTCCTTTTATAAGTCTCACAACAATTCTACTCATCTTATGCTGATATTGCAACTTCACTGCGCTACTGCTTGCCGCGACTGTCGTCTTTTTTGCAAAAAGAAAATCGCTTGCTTCATATCCTCCAAGAGAAGTAGTACTTCTAGTTGTCGTTTGGTCCGTAGCCACCGAGAAAGGCAGATCGTCTACCGATGATACGACAGACTGATAAGGATAATAAGCCATCACATCATAATTACCGTTGTCCCAATAAATGGTACGGGCAGGAATCCAAGAAGAACCGTTGAAATCTATTCGCTCGTTGTTGACATAGTTGCCAGCCAGCAGCAAAGGGGTGTCGTGAGTGGTGATATATACGCCTACTCTATCACCGCTATCAAAACCGGTATCATTAGCTCTTGATTCTGCTTTAGAAATGGCCTGATAAGGATGAACCATCTCAAAGCGCATCACGTTATTGTCTGTTACGCTTTCTGTCTCTGTGTTACTACATCCGCAGAATCCTATCAATCCTACGAAGCATATTATATATGATAATTTTGTTTTCATCTTCTACATATATTATATAGGTGTCGTCTATCTTATTCTGCCTCTCAAAGGATGTCCTCTATGAATAACAGGTGAATGCTGGAAGGTTCCGACGTTCCTGCCTTTGTATTCATCAAGAGCAGCTCTCGTCCGTGCCGCCGAGTAGACTGCACGACTATCATTAGCTACAAACTTCTCAAAAGTAAACGTCTCGCCCGCATACTCCATAATTCTTTTCACTATCGCTTCACGGCTGATAGTACTATAATAGGGTACGTCATTATTCATACAGCTGTTCTGTTCCGAGCGATAGACGCCTCTGTTGTGCATAAATCCACCTTCGTAGATATCGACGATATCGCTGTACCGACTGTCATAGATAAGATGACTCCAAGGTACTTCGTGCATCTTGCCGGTAAGAGAGAGATTGGCATACCAGCCCAATGCCTTGGCATATTTGAAAGCATCGACATGAGGGCAACAAGCACATCCACAGAAATCGATAAACTCATTATGATAGATATACTCATCAGCCAATTTACCGAATCCATGTCCGCCCGCCTCGTGTTGAATCACTCCTCTCGTATCCAAAGGATATCCGTATGTGCTCAACGG
>DAIUBN010000197.1:0-2449 GCA_036846645.1 Bacteroidaceae bacterium
TATCCATCGCGAAATTCGCAAAAAGGTAAATATTCATTCGCAAATTTGCAAATTTGATAATAATATCGTAATATTGCAGATAAAATACGAGATAAAGAATGATAGTCACATTTAATGAACAATATCTTAAAGATCTGTATGAGTTAGGTGTTATTAATGATAAAAGACATCGATACCAACCAGACATCATACGAGGTTATCAAAAGGGAATCAAGTACATGATTAGTGCGAAAAAACCTGATGACCTTAAAAGAATAAATTCTTTGAGATTTGAGCCACTAAAAGGTGATAAAGAAGGAATCTTCTCAATAAGAGCTAACAACAAATACCGTATTGAGTTTACAATAGACGAGACCGTTGAAAGTCCAGTCCTTACAATATGCAATATAATAGCACTGTCAAACCATTATCAATAGTAAGAATATGATTACATTAAAAGGTATAGACCCAAAGATGATTGCAAACAATATTGAATCATCGAATCTGATTCACCCCGGGGAAATGATAAAGGATGAGATAGAATCACGCCGCATAACCCAAAAGAGACTTTCAGATATCACTGGTATATCTCCATCCGTTCTGAACGAAGTACTGAATGGCAAGCGTTCAGTAACTACAGAGTATGCCCTTCTACTTGAAGCAGCATTGGGAATTGATGCTGATATTTGGATTAAGCTTCAAGCTGAATATGACAAGCAGAAAGCAAAAAATGATAAGAGCTTTATGCAACGCCTTGAAAGAGTGAGACAATACGTAGCACTACTTTAAGGGAATACAGTTTGAATATTTTTCATCACTTCAAGAAAAGCTCTTACTGCATTGCGATGATACACATCTTTTAATTGTAGTAAGGTGGCTTGCATCGGTATTCTTCCTGTTTCGAAAGGAATAGCTACTACTCCATCTTCATCGAAGATGGTGGAATCGGCTACAATAGCTACCCACTTACTTGTCTTTACCAATTTAAGTAAGGTATAGATTTCGCTGAGTTCTACCGTAGGCTTTATTTTCAAACCGTACTTACCGACAAATTCATCGAATAGCTTTCGGGCATTCATCCCTTTATAGGGTACGGCTATCGGATAGTCCTTCAATACAGCCAATGGCATGCGTTTATATTTTGATAGCGGATGATCGGTACTTACTACTGCACAGAGTGTCGATTCAAAAAGTCTGGTTTCTTCAATCTGCTCGTCAAGCACAAGGAGATTGAATGAGAGAGCAAAATCTATTTTCTGTTCGTGAAGCAATTCTATTAGTTCATCGGCTTTACGATAAATAATTTCATACCGTATATCTGGATATTCTTGATGAAACTTGATAATGGCACGAGTAAGCAAAGAAGACAACCCCCAAGTAGAGCCGATACGCAATGTCCCCGTACGCAGATTCTGAATATCATCAAGCATTTCTCTTCCCTGCTGGGCATCACTCAGTGTCTGTCGGGCAAAAGGTAGAAAAGCTTTACCGGTTTCGGTGAGTCGGACATGCTTTCCTACTCTGTCGAAAAGCAGACATCCGAGATCGTTTTCTAACTGTTTAATCTGCTGCGAGAGAGTGCTCTGAGTCACAAAAGATTGAGAAGCAGCCTCGGTAAAATTCTCCGTTTCCGCACTTTTAATGAAGTATTGCAATTGCCTTAATTCCATAATCAATCGTTTTTGTCGATGAATTCAATCTAAAAAATCTAATATACAAATATATAGAATATCAAAAGAACTACCTACTTTTACCTCAATAAATAAGGAAAAAATATGGATTATAGTAACTATGTTTATATCGCCAGCTGTGTTTTCACACGTCATTACCCCGAACTGAGTGTCCGCATCCAACAGTATCTGAAAAACCGTTTTTCTTTAGATATTGTCAGATGTTGCGCCTTGTCGTACAAAGTGAAAGAATATGAGGAACTGATGCCGGAGCCAGCTCACAACTTATGGCGAGACACACTTCATAGCCGTCTTTTCCAAGCTGGAGATACGATTGTCTCTATCTGCCACAACTGTACCGCTATTATCGAGGAACAGCAACCGGAGGTAGACTTGACATCTATCTGGGAATTGATTCTTCAAGATGAGAACTTCCCATATCCCAACTACCACGGAGAGATAATGACACTACAAGATTGTTGGCGCACTCGAGGTCATCACAAAGAGCAACAAGCTGTAAGAGAGCTTCTCAAACGAATGAATATTGATTATATAGAACTAGAAGATAATCAGGACAACACTGATTTCTGCGGAGTATCGCTTTTCCGACCTGCACCACGTCGCAATCTCATCAAGGCTCCAAAACGATTTGTACAAAATGCGAAAGGGATGTTCGAGCCACACACAGCAGAGGAACAAAAAGCATTGATGCAAGACTACTGCAAACGTTTTGCAACAGACAAAATTATTACCTATTGCCACTACTGTTCTGAAGGTATCATTCTCGGCGGAAAGACAGA
>DAIUBN010000197.1:2549-4759 GCA_036846645.1 Bacteroidaceae bacterium
TTATTACCTATTGCCACTACTGTTCTGAAGGTATCATTCTCGGCGGAAAGACAGAAGAGCATTTGGCATCACTTCTCTTCGGAGGGAAATATCATTATCAATAATTAATATAATCTGAATTTATAGATATATTTACAACACTTTAGCGAAGACAACAAATGAAAAAATGGAGCGCTTTATTTATAATAATATTAATAAGTATCACAACTATGGCAACAAATAAAGATGGTGTGACTTACCACACTCAGCAGGTAGGGAATATTAATGTGTTTTATCGCAGTGCAGGCCATCCTGACAAGCCAGCCATTCTACTTCTGCATGGCTTTCCTTCTGCATCTCATCAATTCAGAGAACTTATTCCCGAGTTGATGGACGACTTTTATGTGGTGGCACCCGATTATCCAGGGTTCGGACAATCATCGATGCCGAGCAGAGAGGATTTCGTTTATTCTTTCGATAATTTGGCTCATGTGATAGATACCTTCACTGACTCTATCGGACTGAAGAAATTTGCTATTTTTGTCTTTGATTATGGTGCACCTATCGGTTTTCGCCTTGCCCTTTGGCACCCCGAACGCATAACAGCCATCGTTTCTCAAAACGGCAACATCTATAAAGAAGGGCTAGGCAAGAAATGGGAAGCCCGTGCCGAATATTGGGCACACCCTACCAAAGAATTACGAGAACAATACAAAAGTGCTTTTGCTCCACAGACTATTATCGGACAATATACAGGTGGCACTGAACCTGGCAAAGTTAGTCCCGACGGCTATACCCTCGACATCTCTTATATGCAACGCCCGGGAGAAGACGAGATTCAAAGCGACCTGATATTCGACTATCAGAACAATGTGAAGATGTATCCCGAGTTTCAAGCTTATCTTCGTAAATACCAACCCGCCCTACTTGCTGTATGGGGGAAGAATGATCCGTCGTTTATTCCTGCCGGGGCCGAAGCTTTCAAACGAGATTTAAAGAACCCCATTATTAAATACGTAGATAGTGGACATTTTGCCCTCGAAACCCATGCCAACCCAATAGGACAGATGATGGTAGAATTTCTGAAAACAGCTATCAAGTAATAATATGATTAGATTAAAAAATAGAGACCTCTTTTATAAATGATTTGTTATCGGTATATAACCATTAATACCATTATCACCATTTTATTCTCTGCTTACGATATTCCAACCAGTTCTTATTCAGATCTATCGTAGCACCTTCTTCGAACATTTCTGTTTGAAGAAGACTTTTATAAGGACTCCAATTACCACATATCACACCATCTAATGCTACGATAGGATAAAAGATTCCACTATTATTGTGGGCATGATGACTATGTACGGGGGCAAGTACGACATCACGACTTTTGTATCCAATCAGATATTCATCGAATGGCGGAAGAAGTAGCAAACAACCTTTGCGAAAGCCTCTAGTACGACAACTATCAAGAAGATAGAATTTTCTGCCATTCCATGATTCCGTATATAGTTGATTTTCTAATAACAGAATACCTCTTTTACAATCGCTCGCACTGAGTCCCGACCACCACACGAAATCTTCCAAAGTAGCAGGACTACGACTTTGAAAATATTTGGTTGTGAGCAAAGCCAATGCTTCATCTCGATTGATAGAAGTGGCTACCTTTATCTTATGTGAAGCAAGACCATAGGTTGCTTTACTCGGATGCAGATCGCCACTAACCAAGAGTCCACTGAGTTCGGCCAGCCGAATATGATAGGAAAGACGATGATCTTCCATCTTCATACCGTTACGAGCTAATGACTCAGCTATATTTTCTTTCGTTATATTGGTCTTATCCCCTATCGTTTGCTCAATTATTTGTTGAACCGATAACACTTCATCTTCAGGGATGCTGATTTTATTGGACTTCATCCATCCATTCAGTGTTGCAATGCTTTTGGGAGCACACAACTCCAGCATCCAACCATAGTCTTGCGCTGTAATCAGTTGCCAAGTACATCTTAGCAGATGCATTCGTATAATTTCTCCACTATTATAAGCTTTGCGAAACGCCTCTTCTGATGGTCTTTTGGTCCGCATAGCCACAGCCCATCTCATCATACGGTAGTCTTGGGCTTGCAGGGCTCCTAGATGTGAGACTACTTCAGTGGGATTGGTGAACTGCTGACAAATAAGTTGTTGATTCAGAAGACGTATAGCTATAGGATTCATAGTTGAGGGGCATC
>DAIUBN010000198.1:0-4709 GCA_036846645.1 Bacteroidaceae bacterium
CTTCTGTAATTTCGTAGACTTTGAGCCAGAAACATTTACCTTTCTGAGTGAAGAACATCATCGTATTGTGCATTGTTGCAGGATAGATATGTTCTACAAAGTCCTGATCTCTAGTTTGTGAACCTTTCGAACCAACCCCTCCCCTATTCTGAGCATGAAAATCGGCCAAAGGTGTGCGTTTGATATATCCTAAATGAGAAATTGTAATCACAACATCATCATCTGGATAAAAATCTTCAGCATTGAACTCTTCTGACGAATAAACAATTTCAGAACGACGGGCATCACCATATTTTTCTTTCACTTCGAGCAGTTCGTCCGTAATAATCTTCATACAAAGATAATCATCAGAAAGAATCTGTTCCAAATATGCGATCTGCTTTTCGATTTCATCATACTCTTGATGAAGTTTCTCTTGATTCAGACCATTAAGCTGAATGAGTCGCATATCTGTAATCGCCTTCGCTTGAATTTCGTCCAACGAGAAGCGATTCATTAAGCGTTCGATAGCCTGACCAGGCGTTTTCGAACCTTTTATAATATGTACTACTTCATCAATATTATCAGAAGCAATAATCAAGCCCTCCAAAATGTGGGCTCTTTCTTGAGCTTTACGCAAATCAAATTTGGTACGACGAATAACCACCTCGTGACGATGTTCTACGAAGTACTTAATCAGATCGTGCAAATTGAGTATTTGTGGACGTCCATTGACCAAAGCTACATTGTTAACACTGAATGATGTCTGCAAAGCAGTCATCTTATAAAGCTTGTTGAGAAGTACCTTAGCATTCGAATCGCGTCTGACATAAATCACAATTCTCATACCGTCGCGTTTGGATGATTCATCCTTTATATCAGAGATACCGGTTACTTTACCTTCTTTTACCAAATCTGCAATATACTTAACCAAATCTGATTTGATAACACCGTAAGGTATTTCTGAAACTATGATTTTATCGTGATTATCGTCAGTCTCGATCTCGGCTTTGGCTCTCATGATGACGCGGCCTCTACCAGTTTCGTATGCTTCTCGAACACCACTCATACCATATATATAGCCACCCGTTGGGAAATCAGGAGCTTTGACGTACTTCATCAGTTCGTCTACTGTGATATCGTTGTTCTCGATATAAGCAACGCAAGCATCGATTACCTCCGACAAGTTATGAGTAGGCATATTGGTCGCCATACCGACGGCAATACCAGAAGCACCATTAATCAGCAGATTCGGAATACGAGTAGGCATAACAGATGGTTCAACCAACGTATTATCGAAGTTAGGAACCATATCAACGGTATCCTTGTACAAATCTTGCATCATCTCCTCTCCCATCTTATTCAGACGAGCCTCGGTATAACGCATTGCAGCTGGAGGATCGGCATCTACGGAACCAAAGTTACCTTGTCCGTCGACCAATGGATATCGCATTGACCAAGCTTGAGCCATACGAACCATTGCATAATATACTGAAGAGTCTCCATGAGGGTGATATTTACCTAAAACCTCACCGACAATTCTGGCTGATTTCTTCGTTGGTTTATCGGACGTGTTACCCAGTTCCATCATTCCGTAAAGGATTCTACGATGAACTGGCTTGAATCCGTCTCGAACATCAGGTAAAGCACGGGCAACGATGACCGACATAGAATAGTCTATGTACGACGACTTCATTTCTTCCTCAATGTTTACCTTAATAATTTTATCTTCTTCAAGCATTTAAAATACTAATTATAAATTATACAAATTTCATTTCAATAATCGTGTAAAATTACTGCTTTTCCTCGAAATACAAAAAGATTTCCTCATAAACTTTTTATGCTTTCCTTTTCTACATTATAAATCTGAAAATTGAATAATTATTGTAAACGTTTAAATTATTGACTTATTTCATAACTTTTTGGCATGCCATTTGTTTTATAACTATCAATTATTGTGGATGAAAGAATTTAATTAATTACCTTTGCCACGAGTTTCGAACTATAATTATAGAAAGGAAAAGTTTATGATTACTCAATTTTCGGAAAGTGTTTCTGAAGTGATTGGTTTCAGCAAAGAAGAAGCTAATAGACTGCAGAGTCCCTATATCGAGCCAGAGCACCTCTTATTAGGATTACTACGTTATAATAGTGGTGTAGCAATTCAAATCCTCATAAAGATGAATGTTGACTTGCAAGCTCTTAAAGTTCAATTAGAAAAACATTTAATACTGAATTCTGATCCTCTTCAACAACCCGATACTGACTTGCAGTTATCTGCATCTTCATCGAGAATAATAAAGCTGAGCATACTAGAAGCCTGTCTGTCACAAGAACGAATAGCAAATACAGAACATATTTTGCTAGCTATTTTGAAAGATAACACAAATATGGCAGCCCAGATTCTGAATATGAACCATGTTTCTTACGAAAAAGTTCTCTCGTTACTTCCTCCAAGAACTAACATACAAGCTTCTTCTAGTATTGAGAAAGCAAATGATGATGAAGATGACGATGAAATGGATGAGGATAGCAGTATCAATACAATGCCATATCAAGATAATGAAAATGAGGATGATATAGAGAACGATGAACAACAAACGACTGAATATACTCCGTCGCAAAAAACACCTTTCCTCGACAAATTCGGCATAGATATGACAAAAAATGCAGCCGAAGGTAAATATGATCCGGTTGTTGGACGCGAAAAAGAAATTCTCAGACTCGAACAAATCTTATGTCGACGCAAAAAGAACAACCCTATATTAATAGGTGAACCTGGTGTCGGGAAATCAGCAATTGTAGAAGGATTAGCTCAACAGATTGTTGAAAAGAGGATATCTCATGTACTTCTCAATAAGCGCATTGTCCAACTAGATATGGCAGCTGTTGTTGCCGGTACAAAGTATCGTGGCCAGTTTGAAGAAAGAATGCAAGGATTAATGAAGGAGTTGCAAAGCAATGCAGACATCATACTCTTCATCGATGAGATTCATACGATTATTGGAGCAGGTTCTGCTCCTGGTACGATGGACGCAGCTAATATGTTGAAACCGGCATTGGCTCGAGGAGATATGCAATGCATTGGAGCAACTACCATTGATGAATATAGAAAGAATATCGAGAAAGATGGTGCACTCGACCGCCGTTTCCAAAAAGTACTCGTCAATGCCACAACGCCCGAAGAGACTTTACAAATTCTCAATAATATCAAAGTGCGTTATGAAGACCATCATAATGTGAACTATACAAATGAGGCTCTTGAGGCTTGTGTCAAACTGACCGATAGATATATTTCTGACAGAAATCTGCCGGATAAGGCTATTGATGCACTTGACGAAGCAGGTTCTAGGATACATATCACAACTTTAAGCATCCCACAAGAGTTTGAAAAGCAGCAAGAACTGATCACAGAAATGCAAGAGAAGAAGAAAGCTGCCGTAAAATCTCAGAATTTCGAACTGGCAGCCAGCTACCGAGATAAAGAGAGAAAGCTAGAATTGCAACTGACAAAGATGCAGAAAGATTGGGAAAACAAACTTAAAGAAGAAAGGAAAACAGTGACAGAAGAAGATATAGCAGATGTTGTTTCTGCCATGTCTGGAATACCTGTTCAACGGATTGCTCAAAGTGAAGGCCTGAGACTGACCAATCTGAAGAAACAACTTCAATCTGTCATCGTGGCACAAGATACAGCTATCGATAAAACAGTGAAAGCTATCATGAGAAATCGTGTTGGCTTAAAAGATCCGAGTAAGCCGATTGGAACTTTCATGTTTTTAGGTCCGACCGGTGTAGGTAAGACTTACCTTACAAAAGAATTGGCAAAATATATGTTTGGCTCTGAAGATGCTCTGATCCGAATAGATATGAGCGAATACATGGAGAAATATGCTGTATCAAGGCTGATTGGAGCACCTCCCGGATATGTTGGATATGATGAAGGCGGCCAACTGACAGAACGAGTAAAACGTCGTCCCTACTCTATCGTACTCTTTGATGAGATAGAGAAGGCGCATCCAGATGTATTCAATCTATTACTTCAGATAATGGATGAAGGTAGACTAACAGATAGTTATGGAGTGACCATTGATTTTAAGAATACCATCATAATAATGACCTCAAATGTTGGAACACGACAAATGAGAGAATTTGGAAAAGGTGTTGGTTTCACCACATCAGCATCAATGAGCAATCAAGATTTATCGAGAAGCTATATCACAAAAGCACTCAATAAGACTTTTGCTCCAGAGTTTATCAATCGTATAGATGAGATTATTACTTTCGATCAATTATCAAAAGATGCTATATTGAAAATAGTTGATATAGAACTGAATACACTGTTCAATAGAATAGAAGCTTTAAATTATAAAGTCATCGTTGACGATGCCGCTAAATCATTCTTGGCAGACAAAGGCTACGATGTACAATTTGGTGCGAGACCATTGAAACGTGTGATTCAAAATTATATTGAAGATAATATTTCGGAAGCTATTATTTCGGGTAAAGCCAAGGAGGGTGATACGATTCTTATCACTCACAAAGATAACGACGAAAACTTGTTGGTATCTGTAATGAATGCCAAGTCCCTACCCCTTAGAACTCCTGCAAAGAAAAAAGCAGTAAAGTCTACCGATAAGACAGATAATCTATAATTATAGAAATATTAACGAAATAATGCCAGATATTCAATATGTCTGGCATTTTTTTTGTATTTGTCAATACAGAAT
>DAIUBN010000199.1:0-4666 GCA_036846645.1 Bacteroidaceae bacterium
AGGATATTGTATGTGCCTTCACACGCTGCCTTGAGCATAGCTGCCATAGCATACTGAGCGGAATGGCTCGTTCCTGAAGCAAGAGCATATAGAATACGATGAATAAATACAGTTCCGAATGTGCCACCACCATAGCGAGTTATGAATCCAGGGTATGAACGATGATAGAGCGAATCAGAAATACAACTGACACCTATACGTTGCCCAGCATAACTGAAAGCTTTAGAACCAGAGATAAGTAATATATAGTTCTTGGTATAATGAGCTACTGTAGGCTGATAGGGTGGCTGATATGGTTTACCAAGATCTTTACGGAAGTCCATTGCAAAGTAGGCAAGGTCTTCTAGCACGATGATATCATATTTTGTAGCCAACTCGCCGATTGTCTTTAATTCTTCTTCTTTAAGACATATCCAGCTTGGATTGTTAGGATTTGAATAAATGATGGCAGAGATGTTACCTTTTTCCAGATAACTTTCGAGTTTGGCTTTCAATTTATCTCCACGATAGTCGTATACATCGAAGGTTTCATATTTCTGTCCCATAACAACCAATTGTTGCTTTTGAACTGGGAAACCAGGGTCGATGAAGAGAATAGTATCCTTCTTAGGATCGCATTGACTGCAGCAAAGGAAAGATGCAAATGTTCCTTGCATAGAGCCTGTTACA
This sequence comes from Bacteroidaceae bacterium, assembly GCA_036846645.1. GTDB lineage: Bacteria > Bacteroidota > Bacteroidia > Bacteroidales > Bacteroidaceae > JAAYUD01. The sequence goes on from DAIUBN010000199.1 coordinate 670, forward strand.
GGGACACAACCTTCAGGTTTAAGGTCTACATTAATAAATGCTTTCACAAAGTTGGAAGCTTGCTGTTTTAATTCGGCAAGACCGTTGATGTCGGGATACAAACGAGCTATCCCTTTTTGTAACGCCTCAATTTCGGCTTTTACACCTACTGCTGAAGGTGGCAGACCGGGAACGCCCATCTCCATCTTTATAAATTCGACACCTGCTTCTTGCTCTGCTCGGGCAGCAATAGCTTTCACTTCACGAATCGTGGCTTTCGAAAAGTCAACGATTTGAAACTCATTGATGCAACCATCAATGAGTTCCTTACTAATCGGAGTATTTTTCATGGTAATATAATAATGTATATTGTATGTTCTATGTTGAACCGATATTATTCAATACCGTGAGCTGAAACGCTAGAATCAATCTTGGCAATCAGCTTTTGGAGAACAACACCTGGTCCACACTCAGTAAAATCTGTTGCACCATCGGCAATCATGTTCTTTGCGCTTTGTGAGAAACGAACAGGAGCAGTGAGTTGTGCTACAAGGTTTTCTCTGATTTCTTCGGGATCTGTATGAGGCTTGGCATCAACATTCTGATAAATCGGGCACTTAGGAGTGTTGAAAGTCGTTTCTTTTATCGCTGCTTCCAATTCTTCTTTTGCAGGTTGCATAAGAGGAGAGTGGAATGCACCGCCAACTTTCAAAGGAAGTGCACGTTTGGCACCAGCTGCTTTCAATAATTCGCAAGCCTTATTGATACCTTCTATCGAGCCTGAAATAACTAATTGTCCGGGACAGTTATAATTAGCCGGAACGCAGACTTCGCCTTCGGCGCTTACTTGTTTGCAAATCTCTTCTACTTTCTCATCGGGCAATGCGATAATTGCTGCCATTGTAGAAGGATGAGCTTCGCAAGCTTTTTGCATGGCCATTGCACGGGCATAAACCAATTTTAATCCGTCTTCGAAGTTTAAAGCACCATTGGCAACCAATGCTGAAAACTCTCCTAATGAGTGACCTGCTACCATTTCGGGCTTAAAAGCTTCTCCCATGCAGAGAGCAGAAATGACAGAATGAAGGAAAACTGCAGGCTGAGTGACTTTCGTTTGTTTCAGCTCTTCGTCTGTTCCATTAAACATTATATCGGTGATACGATAGCCTAAAATAGTGTTTGCTTTTTCGAATAATTCTTTTGCTAACGCATTACTCTCGTATAAGTCTTTGCCCATTCCTACAAATTGAGCTCCTTGACCAGGAAATACAAATGCTTTCATCTTTTAATATTTTGTTTTTAAATTCGCCGCAAATTTATAAAAACCTTTTGAATTAATCGTTGCATTTGATACATTATTATCTTTCTGATAGTAAAAAGTAGCCAATAAGACTAATATTTTAGTAAATAATACCTGTTAAGTTGATAAGGTCGATAATATCAAAAATATTGTAAAAAATAGATATTGTAATTTTGATAATAACACTTTTATAGTTAATCTAGAAGACTTAATCATTAAATATGTGTAAAACGGTATTTTATGAATAAAAAAAGGAATGATAATATTTGTTTTAAAAAAAATAGTCTATATATTTGTCGAGAATTAACATAAAATCAATATGCAAAGCACAGGAAAAAAGAAAGAATATGCCCTGAATCATATTTCTATCGATTCAGTAATTTTAGGATTTGATGGTCGCGAACTTCGCGTTCTTCTCATTCCTCAAGAGATTACTTTGAATGGAAAGTTGATAACTTTTAAAAAGCTACCAGGTGATTTGGTGTACAAAGATGAGAATTTTGATGATGCAGCCCGTCGTACTTTGTTGGATTTGACAGGTATACATGGTGTGAATATGTACCAGTTTAAGACTTATTGCTCTAAAGATCGTTGTACGGAGAAAGATTTGCTGTGGTTGAAACAAACTGCGGGAGAAGAGATAGAGAGCATTGTAACGACTGCCTACTATTCTGTTATCAAGCTTGAAGGCGCAATGAAAAAGAGCGCTAAAAAGCGTAGATGTATATGGTGTCCGGTTGGTGAAGTCGGCGATTTGGCTTTTGATCATAATGTGATATTAACCGATGCAATGTCTTATTTCAGGAAGATGGTGAACTATAACCCGATGCTGATATACGAATTATTGCCACGTAAGTTCACAATTCTTCAATTGCGTACTTTGTTCGAACTTATTTATCAGAAGAAGTTAGATATACGTAATTTCCAAAAGACATTGGCTCAAATGACATATATCGTGCCCTTGGATGAATATGAACAAGGTGTACGCCATAGAGCAGCTCGCTACTATCGTATAGATAAGGTAGCATACAATAGGTCTAGAAAATGATTTTATTTATATAACACAAAAACTAAACTTTATGGCTTTATGGCATCTTGTATGCCGATAGCCTATAACTTATTAATTTATGTATTTACTCGGTTATGACATTGGAAGCTCGTCGGTAAAGGCGAGTTTGGTAGATGCTGATTCAGGGAAATGTGTCGCTTCTGCCTTTTATCCTAAGACTGAAGCTCCTATCAAGGCGGTAAAGCCTGGATGGGCTGAGCAAAATCCTTCCGATTGGTGGGAGTATCTGAAGCTGTCTACTGCATCTGTACTAAAAGACAGTGCAGTCGATCCGTCTGATATTGGTGCCATTGGTATTTCTTATCAGATGCACGGATTGGTTTGTATCGATAAAAACCAAAACGTACTACGTCCAGCTATCATTTGGTGTGATTCTCGTGCTGTTCCGTTCGGAAGTAAGGCCTTCGATGATTTGGGCAGCGAGAAGTGTCTTTCTCACTTATTGAACTCTCCTGGTAACTTCACTGCTTCCAAGTTGGAATGGGTGAAGCAAAACGAGCCCGCAGTTTTCGATAAGATAGATAAGATTATGCTTCCTGGTGATTATATCGCCATGAAGTTATCGGGTGAGGTTTGTACCACTGTATCAGGCTTGTCGGAAGGTATGTTCTGGGATTTCAAAGAAAACAAAGTTGCCGATTTCTTGTTGGATTATTATGGATTCGACGAATCGGTGCTGCCTGTTATCCGTCCTACATTCTCCGAGCAAGGTAGAGTGAGTGCCTCTGCTGCTGCCGAACTTGGTTTGAAAGCTGGTACGCCTATATCGTATCGTGCAGGCGATCAGCCCAATAATGCGTTATCTCTCAATGTGTTTGATGTAGGCGAAATCGCTTCTACTGCCGGTACTTCGGGTGTAGTTTATGGCGTCAATGGCAAAGTGAACTACGACAATCTTTCGCGTGTCAATTCTTTCGCTCATGTTAATCATTCTGCCGAGCAGACTCGTCTAGGCGTATTGCTTTGTATTAATGGTACTGGTATAATGAATTCCTGGACTCGCCATCAGATACTTGGTGATTCACTCTCGTATGCCGAAATGAACGATTTGGCTGCTACTGCACCAATCGGTTCGGAAGGCCTGGCGATACTTCCTTTTGGTAATGGGGCTGAGCGAATGCTCGAAAATAAAGAGGTACATTGTAGTCTCAATGGCATTGATTTCAATATCCATAAACGTCAGCACATCACTAGAGCTGTTCAAGAGGGTATTGTGTTCTCAATGAAATATGGTATCGATATCATGCAAGAGATGGGTATTGCCGTGAATGTTATTCATGCCGGCTTTGCCAATATGTTTATGAGTCCGCTATTTAGAAATACTTTGGCAAGTGTCACCGGAGCAACTATCGAATTGTACAATACAGATGGTTCTGTAGGTTCTGCCAAGGGTGCCGGTATGGGTATCGGATATTATAAGAACAACACCGAGGCTTTTGCTACGTTAGAGAAAAAGCAAGTGATAGAGCCCGATGTGGCACACGAAGCTGAATATAAGGCTGCGTATGAAAATTGGAAGTCATATTTGACTAAATAAATTTATAATTCACATAACTAGATCAACTTAAAAATTATTATTATCATGAAAGAGTATTTTCCTGGAATCGAAAAGATTAAATTTGAAGATAAAGACAGTAAGAACCCAATGG
>DAIUBN010000200.1:0-4643 GCA_036846645.1 Bacteroidaceae bacterium
GCCAAAACCATGTACGACCGACTTAAAGATGCTCGCTGGGAATTGTTCGAAGGAGCCCGCCACATGTCGTTTGTAGAACAGACCGACAAATACTGTGATATTCTATCGGAATGGCTGGCGCAGCACGATTAATTATCGGCGCGGCTTAATGACACCAACTCCGTTGGGAAGAATGGCGTACAATATATTTTGATAATCTTCTAACAAAGTGCCTTTAAATTTGAATGTAAGTTGCACTTTCAAGGTATGGCCGTCGGTGAGGTAGTATGTCTTTTGCCCATCGGCATTGTTCTCATAGAGGTTGTCGGTGAGTCTAAAGAATGCGTTTTCGGCCTTAATGATCTGTTGCGAACCATCTTCCTTTAAGATATAGACATCTTGCTGATTGGCTTCGACCACCACCTGATGGGCATTTGTGACAATGGGTAGCAGACTACCGTTAGAATACTGATAGGCTGTATCTACCGGCCAATAATAACATTCGTAGCTGTCTTGTGGGTCTTTAGAAACCTTGACTGGCGCCTTCCATTTGATGCGATGTACATCTGTTTCGCCATCATTGTTGTACATCAAGCCTTTATCGTCTAACCAATAGGTTTTGCCCTGTACAGATAATCCATCGGAAAGCTTGGTTTTAATATCGGGCATTGTCAAAAATAACTGCTTGCCCGTATGACGGTCATAACGGGCAACAAATGGCTTACCGCAATGTCCGAGCAACCCTTTTTGGAAGGCTATGCCAAAGTTGATGAGTACAATCTTGTTGCCGCTGAGTTCGATAAACGATTTCGATCCTGCATCGGCCGGTAGTGCTGTTCTCCAAAATTCATTCAGCTGCTTGTCAAAGCAATAAAGACTCTTGGCATCGGCTATAAAAATAGAATCTCCCGAGAAGATGAAATTGCTGTGAGTACCCGATAGAACAGCTCCACCTATATAAGGTGTATCAGACATATAAGCTTCTTTCCATGCATTGCGATAGAGGGGGCGATTCTTTACCAGAGAAAATCTTGATTTCATTGATTCGTCAACGCCCGCAGTAAATGGTCTTTTGATGGTCTGACCGTTCGTGACATCAAGCCGCACAAGCGAATCGGTTATCATATAGTATATGTTGGTGTGTAGTTTATCTTTGTTGATATCGAACCATGGCCAATGGTACTTATGGGGTAGCAATTGTTTCCAAATCAATGAACCGTCGGAAATACGATAGGCAGACAACTCACCTTTGTATGCTCTTAAAAAATTCTTATAACCAATGAGAACATCGAGCGAATCATTGAAGAATACAGTGGATACGGGTAGAGAATGCGTTTTTTTGCCTTGAAAATTATAGATATTCGTTCGATTTGAAGTATTCTTGAAATAGCTCTCATTTGCAAGATGGATATTGTCTTCAGTATTGAACTTGCCCAGTAAATGAAAGTCGGCTGTACTCAGCACATATTTATTGTGCTGTTTATCGGTAATCATTATGATTGGGTTGAGCTGACCAAAGTCTATGTGATCTAAACCATTATTCAGGCTGATATAAGTAGCCATAGCGGGTGTGCCGTCGGCATATTTGCCTAGCTCCATTTTGGAAGTAGTATACTGAGCTTTTGCTGATAAACCGGAGATCAGCAATACAATAAAAAATAAAACGTTTTTCTTCATTAATCTAAGTGTGTTTTCTAAAAGATAGAGCAAGTGATGATTCACTTGCGATGGTGCTTATGTTTCGTTACACCAGCACTCTCTACCGGTGGAAATTTGGGTAGAGTGCGCATGATATGCATGATTCTTGCCTTGCGGCGCATCATGTAGCCAGAAGGATTGGCCGAGTCGAAGCGCAGTGGATTGGGGAGTGTAGCCGCAATGAGCGCGCACTGACCGCGTGTCAGTTCGGCAGCGGTAGTATGAAAATTGTATTTGGCAGTTGCCTGAACGCCATAAAGTCCTCGTCCCATCTCGATGGAATTGAGGTAGACTTCCATGATGCGTTGTTTGGACCAGAAGGTCTCTATCATAAATGTGAAATAGGTTTCGAAGCCCTTGCGTATCCAGTTGGATGCAGGCCATAGAAACACATTCTTTGCTGTCTGCTGACTGATGGTACTCGCTCCACGCGAGCGTCCGCCTTCCATCTTCTCTTGTATGGCATTTTGAATTTCGACTACATCAAAACCGTGATGAGTAGGGAAGCGGTTGTCTTCGGAAGCGATGACAGCCATTGGCATGTGGGGAGAAATATAATCGAACGAGACCCATTGGTGTTTCCACCTGACGGGCTCGTCCGAATGTAATTGTTCGAAATATCGTTCTACCATCAGTGGAGTGACGTGTACCGGAAAGAACCGATACCATAGCACTGCTGCAAAAGTAGAGATGAAAAAGAAAATGACGAGATCACGTAAGATTCTCAGTATAAATTTCCCTGTCACTGTTCGATATTTCTTTTGAGTTGACACTAGTTGTTACCAGCTTCTTTGTTGGCAGCATTAACCATGTTTTCGTTGGCATACATATAAATCTCTACCTTACGGTTCTGAGCAGCAGACTTCGATTCGTCATACTGGCTGAAGCCAAGTCCCTGAACAGTTTTAAAGTGAGAAGAAGCAACGCCTTGAGCAGCTAGATAGTTGCGAACAGAATTTGCACGATTGTTAGAAACAGTCATATTAGCCTCTTCTGTACCAACTTTGTCGGTATAGCCATAGATATCGATATCTACACCATTGTCTTCGTTCAATACTTTAGCAAACTGATTCAAAGAATTCTTTGAAGTAGAGTTCAAATCAGCTTTGTTGAAAGCGAAGAGAATACCAGAATCGAACGTAACCTTAACGGCTTTCAGACCATTCTTATCTGTAACAGTTTCAACTTGTGCATTTTTGATTTTGGCAGCTTCAGCAGCTTTCTTGTCCATTTTTCTACCAATAATAGCTCCGGTACCCGTACCTACTACACCACCGATAGCAGCACCGATAGCAGCACCTTTACCATTGCCGGCGATAGCTCCGATAATTGCACCCAAACCTGCACCTGCTGCAGCACCAATACCAGCACCTTTTGTTGTGTTGTTCATATTACCACAGCTACTTACTACTAATAAAACACATAATAGTAATGAGAATACTTTTAATTTTTTCATACTGATAAAATTTAATTTTTGTCGATACAAAGGTAAACACTTTTATCGTATAATAGAGAATATTTAAATTAAAAAAACAATTTGTATAAGCAAATATTATAGAAAAGTAGTACTTTTGCCCAACGAATAAGGCATTAGTAAGATGAAAACTATCCAAGTAAAGGACAAGACATTTACCTTGTCCATCCCAGAAAGTGAGATACTGAGAGGTGTATCACAAGTTGCAGAACGTATCAACAAAGATTTGGCTGATAAGAATCCGCTGTTTATCGGTGTTCTTAACGGGGCATTTATCTTTGCGGCAGATTTGTTCAAAAGAATCACGATACCATGCGAAATATCGTTTGTGAAACTTGCTTCGTACCAAGGTGTTACGTCTACGGGCAAAGTGAAAGAAGTAATTGGTCTGAATGAAGATATCAGCGGTCGTACAGTTGTTATTGTCGAGGATATCGTAGATACGGGACTGACCATGCAACGATTGCTCGAGACATTGGGCACCCGCAATCCTAAAGAAATTCATATCGCATCGTTACTGGTGAAAGAAGAGAAACTTCAGGTAGACCTCAATATAGAATATAAGGTATTGTCGATACCCAACGACTTTATTGTAGGCTACGGACTCGACTACGACGGATTTGGCCGTAACTTACCCGATATCTATACAGTAATGGAATAGAATATTATTTAAATCAATAATTATATCAAAAGAAATGTTGAACATTGTAATTTTTGGTGCTCCCGGTTCAGGAAAGGGTACACAAAGTGAGAAAATTGTAGCTAAGTATGGAATCAATCACATCTCTACAGGCGATGTGCTTCGTGGAGAGATAAAGAACGGTACAGAACTTGGCAAGCTGGCTAAGAGCTATATCGACGATGGTAAACTGATTCCAGATGATTTGATGGTGAATATATTGGCCAGTGTACTCGATAGTTTTAAAGAGAGCAAAGGTGTGATATTCGATGGTTTTCCACGTACCATACCGCAAGCAGAAGCACTGAAGAAAATGTTGAAAGAGCGCAAACAAGATATCACCGTGATGCTCGACCTCGAAGTACCGGAAGATGAACTGATGAAACGTTTGATTCTGAGAGGTAAAGAGAGCGGCAGAGCAGATGATAATGAAGAGACTATCAAAAAACGTCTCGTCGTATATCACACTCAAACAGCTCCACTAGTAGACTTCTACAAGAAAGATGGATCTTATGAATATATTAAAGGTATCGGTACCATCGATTCTATTTTCGAATCAATCTGTACTGCTATCGACGCTAAAAAATAAATTAATTAGAAAAGTTATGCCGTAATCAAATTTTGTGGATTACGTGAAGATACACTGCCGCTCCGGTAAGGGCGGAAGGGGCTCGACACACATGAGGCGGGTGAAATATATTCCGATGGGCGGTCCCGACGGAGGTAACGGCGGTAGAGGCGGACACGTGATTCTGCGTGGCAACCGTAACGATTGGACGCTGATTCACCTGCGCGACGACCGACACATCTTTG
>DAIUBN010000201.1:0-4594 GCA_036846645.1 Bacteroidaceae bacterium
GATGGAAGGTGCAGCCGGTGGTATCATTCTAACCGCTTCGCACAACCCGAAACAATGGAACGCACTGAAACTGCTCAATGAACATGGCGAATTCTTGAATAAAGAAGAAGGAAACGAAGTACTAAGCATTGCCGAAGCAGAAGCTTTTGAATTTGCTCCCGTAGAGAAGCTTGGACATTATCGCCTAGACACTTCATACAACGACAAGCATATCGATGCTGTATTGAAAATGAAACTCACAGACGTTGAAGCTATCAGCAAAGCCAACTTTACTGTTGCTATCGACTGTGTCAATTCTGTTGGCGGACTTATTCTTCCCGAACTGCTCAACCGTTTAGGAGTAAAGAACGTTATCAAGATGAATTGCGACAACTCGGGCGACTTTGCTCACAACCCTGAACCACTCGAAAAGAATTTGAGCGGCATCATGGATTTGATGAAAGAAGGTAAAGCAGATATCGCTTTTGTTGTAGACCCCGATGTTGACCGCCTCGCTTTGATTTGCGAAAACGGCAAGATGTATGGCGAAGAATATACTTTGGTAACTGTTGCCGATTATATATTGAAACATACTCCGGGCAACACCGTATCCAACCTCAGCTCTACCCGCGCTCTAAGAGACGTAACCCGCAAATATGGCCAGCAATACTACGCTTCGGCAGTAGGCGAAGTCAATGTTGTTGCCAAGATGAAAGAAGTAGGTGCAGTTATCGGTGGCGAAGGCAATGGCGGAGTTATCTATCCTGAAATCCATTATGGTCGTGATGCTTTGGTAGGTATCGCTCTTATTCTTAGCCACATGGCTCACGAAGGGAAGAAAGCTAGCGAAATGCGTGCATCATATCCTCCATATTTCATTGCAAAGAACCGTATCGACCTGACACCGGAAATCAACGTCGACGCTGTACTTGCTAAGGTAAAAGATATGTATAAAGACCAAGAGATAAACGATATCGATGGTGTGAAGATTGACTTCCCCGACAAATGGGTTCATCTTCGTAAGAGCAACACCGAACCGATTATCCGTGTCTACAGCGAAGCTTCAACTATGGAAGCTGCCGACGAGATAGGCAAAAAAGTTATGGACGTAGTCTATCAACTTGCCGGTAAATAAAAAGCATTTTACAACATACTATAAGGGGTCTGTCAATCAATTGTCATTGACAGACCTTTTTTGTTATATCATACTTTTACATTTATAATATATTATTATCTATAATAAATAGGTAATATTCATAAGAAAAACTTGTTTATATCATATATATTTGTACATTTGCAGAATTAGATAGTAAACGACAAACATTATATTAGAGGAAGAAACAATTAAGCCTAATATCAATTTAACTAACGACAAGTTTATGGATAAAAACAAGAAAAAATTAACTAACGAAGTTGGCGCCCCCGTCATTGATAATATCAATTCATTGACAGCCGGTCGCAGAGGTCCTGTCATGATGGAAGATGTGTGGTTGCAAGAAAAGCTGGCACACTTTGATCGTGAAGTTATTCCTGAAAGAAGAATGCATGCCAAAGGTAGTGGTGCATTTGGTCATTTCGTAACCACCCATGATGTTACAAAATATACCTCAGCAAGTTTATTTTCTGAAATAGGAAAAGATACCGAAGTATTTGTTCGCTTTTCTACCGTTGCCGGTGAACGTGGTACAGCAGATGCCGAACGTGACATTCGTGGCTTTGCCATTAAGTTTTATACCGATGAAGGCAACTGGGATTTGGTAGGAAACAATACCCCTGTATTCTTTATTCGCGACGCGCTCCAATTCCCCGATTTGAATCATGCTGTAAAGAGAGACCCTCGAACCAACATGCGCTCGGCTCAAAACAATTGGGACTTTTGGACAATGCTTCCCGAAGCTCTTCATCAAATTACGGTGGTGATGTCCGATAGAGGCATTCCTGCTTCTTATCGCCACATGCATGGCTTTGGTTCTCACACCTATAGCCTTATCAATAAAGACGGAGTTCGCTTTTGGGTGAAGTTCCATCTGATGACTCAACAAGGTATTAAGAATCTGACTAACGAAGAAGCTGCTGAAATCGTTGCTAAAGATAGAGAAAGCCATCAACGCGATCTGTATGACGCTATCGAAAGAGGTGATTTTCCGAAATGGAAGATGTACTTCCAAATTATGACCGAGGAGCAGGCACTGAACTATAAGGAGAATCCATTTGACATCACCAAGACGTGGAGCCACAAAGATTTCCCATTGATAGAAGTTGGCGAAATGGAACTCAACCGCAACCCGGACAACTATTTCCAAGATGTTGAGCAGGCTGCATTCTCTCCATCTCATCTTGTACCTGGTATCGGACTTTCGCCCGATAAGCTATTGCAAGGACGACTCTTTGCTTATGGCGATGCTCAACGCTATCGTCTCGGCATAAATCATGACCAGATACCAGTAAACCGTGCTCATTGTCCGGTTCACAGCTATCACCGCGACGGAATGATGCGGGTAGATGGTAACGAAGGCTCTACCAAAGGATATGCTCCAAACAGCATCGGCGAGTGGGAAACGAATGCAAGACATCCTTACATTCCATTGGCAGTAGATGGTGCCATCGATAATTACGACCAGTATGCCGACAAGACAGACGATTGCTTCTATCAACCGGGCGACCTCTACAGATTGATGACACCCGACAAGAAAGATCTATTGATTAACAATACTGTAGCAGATATCATGCCCGTTACGGAGAACATTAAATATCGCCATGCCGCCCATTGCTATTTGGCCGACAAGGAATATGGTACTCGTATCGCCGACGGACTTCACCTCGACATAAAGAGAGTAGAAGAACTTGCTGCAATGACCGAGCCCGAAAGATTGGCAGCTACAAAGAGTTGCTAACCATTCTGTTATAGATTTATTAGCCTAGTGGGCTATACATATTGAATAGTTTAGTTGAGAAAGAACTCAGCTAAACTATTTTTTTGCGTCTATTCAACTAAGATAAGTACGATACATCAAAGACAAAAACCGACTTCTTCTTCATTAATTCTTCATTCTACAGTGCAGAATGATGGTTCCACACTGTAAAACGATCGTTCCGCAGTGCAGAATGATCGTTTTGCACTGCAAAACAAAGAATACTTCATCAATCATCAAGTTTTACTTCTTATTCTAATTACTTTTTCATCAAGAAACGCCATTAAACCAATCGAGAAAAAACGATAAATTTATTTTGTTCTACTTGCTACAAATGCTATCTTTGTCATAGCATACATAGTCTATACAATTGATAATAATATGAGAAGAATAAAGAATCCTTGGGTAGGGAAGAAAGAATATTTTTGTTTCGGCTGTTGTCCCGATAATAAAGACGGCGTCCGAATGAAGTTTTATGCAGATGGCGACGAAGTTATTTCGGTATGGCACCCTGAACGTCAGTTTCAAGGTTGGATAGACACACTTCATGGAGGCATACAAGCGGTGATGCTCGACGAAATATGTGCTTGGGCAGTGATATTAAAGATGAACACTACTGGTGTGACGGCCAAAATGGAGACACGATACAAGCATAGCATTTCTACAAACGACAAATATCTGATAGTAAGAGCAAAAGTAACAGATGTTCACCGCAATCTTGCTACAATAGAAGCAACTATATCCGATAGCAACGGTAACGTTTGTTCCACAGCCACCTGCACCTATTTCACCTTTGCTATAGAGAAAGCAAGAGAAATGGGCATGCAAGAGTTAGAATTGGAAGATAAGGAAGTGACACTCGAAGAAATCACTTCATCTATCTCATAAAATAGAAGCGAAGAATCCAATCGAACACCCTATCGCTTAGTATCTTTCTAAAGAAGATACTAGGCTTCGACATAAAGCCCACAGCATATCGTGTTCTTGGATGCCGAGCCATTACAGCTTTCACTATTGCTTTTGCCACGACAGACGGATTGGAATATTTCTTTCCCGAATAGGCATCGTGAAACACCTTTGCCATCTTCTTGGCATTATCGCCATAAACGCCACTACCCGACGTTTTCACTAGATTGTCGGAAGCAATGATACCCCAATCGGTATTGATACCTCCCGGTTCGATAATAACCACATCAATACCAAAAGGTTTCAATTCGAGCCTCAACGCATCCGAGAATCCTTCGACAGCAAACTTTGTAGCATGATACCATGCTCCAAACGGCGTATGCATCCGTCCTGCCATAGAAGATATATTGACGATGCAACCCGAATGTTGCTTCCGCATAGCAGGCAGCACCAGCTGAATCATCCGAGCCAATCCAAAGAGATTCACATCAAGCTGCCTTCGTGCTTCTGATATCTGCACATCTTCTACAGCGCCATAAGAGCCATATCCAGCATTGTTCACCAGCACATCAATGCGCCCTTCTCGTTCAATAACAGCCTCAACACAGTTTTTCATCGATTCTTCATCGGTCACATCGAGCGGCAACACATGTATTCCTTTATCCGACAATTGCTGCATCCGCTCCACCCTACGGGCAGCGCCATAAACAACAAATCCTTTGTCATGCAACTCAAAGGCAGTTTCCATGCCTATGCCACTACTTGCTCCTGTGATTAATGCTACTTTGGTCATTACT
>DAIUBN010000202.1:0-4591 GCA_036846645.1 Bacteroidaceae bacterium
GATGCCCAACAGATGAGCCATTTCGTGGGCATATACTGATGGATAATCTACCGGCAGCAGATAACCATTAAGATGAAACTCTCCATAAAACGGTCCCATATACCCCGACACCCCTACACTGGCAATGAAAGTAGAGAACAACATCGTTTTGGGACGCAGATAAGAATGTTGTGGCAAATGAATCTTCAAAGAATCACCAATCTGACGATATATCAAAGGAATTGCTTTGCCGACATCAACTTTAGTCGCATTCTTGCCACCTCCCTGCTTCTGCCACAATAGATAAGTGCTGTTCAGTTCTCCTACATATTTATTGATAAAGCGATTGAAAGTCGTTTGAGTATACTGGGCAGGAGAAATCTGCATACGCTGCAAAAAGTGGGGTTGAGAATAATTCAATCCCCATGCCAGATAGAACCAGACATATACCCACAACAAATATTCACCGTCATGCAGAAGCAGAACTTTCCACTTTGTTTTGTTCTTATACCTATAATATATAGGTAGCAATATCAACCCGGCAATAGAAACCGTGATAAAGATGTCACCGATAGAGAATGGAATAAGAGAAGACACACCCGACAATATCCAAGATATGACCGGATAGAATATAGCACTATAACAGTAGCCCAGCGGAGAAAGAATCTGCGCAAGGACCACCAATACTATCAATACCGATAATATGATATGCCTTTTCTTCATGTGTTTGCAACAGTTGACCACCATATATTATATAAGATTTGCCGATAATCGACTTGCAAAGCTAATAATTATCTATCAGAATAGTTATTCTTTCTTGAAAAATAAAATTTTTTGGTTGAATACTCATTTACGGTATGATTATTTGTATAAGAAATGCATTACAATTTAATAGAATAATAATACTTACTTATCATTTTGTCAATTAGAATAGGCTATTATTACCATTTATTATCATTTTACTCTCAAAAATAGTTTATTGAAAAAGATTTTGGTATCAAAATAATAGATATTACCTTTGTCGAAGAGAACAATAATTAATGAATAATAATAACAATCTAATCATGAAAGAAGAAATTAGAGAAAATCGTAGTGAGAGTGACTTAATTGGTACTCGTGAAATCTCAGATAGCGTATTATATGGTATTCAGACCCTTAGAGGTATTGAAAACTTTCCTATCAGTAAATTCCATTTGAACGAATACCCATTATTTATTAATGGACTTGCCATTACCAAAATGGCCGCTGCAATGGCCAACTTCGAATTGCAGTTGATGAGTAAAGAACAGAAAGAAGCGATCGTTACAGCTTGCAAAGAAATTCTTAACGGACAGCATCATGAGCATTTTCCTGTCGATATGATTCAAGGTGGTGCGGGCACAACAACCAACATGAATGCCAACGAAGTGATTGCCAACCGTGCGCTCGAATTGATGGGGCACAAACGTGGCGAATATCAGTATTGCTCACCCAACGATATCGTCAATTGCTCACAATCTACCAATGATGCCTATCCTACTGCCATCCATATTGGTATGTATTACTCTCACTTACGCCTTATTCCAATCTTAAAAGATTTAATCAACGCTTTCCGCAACAAATCTAAAGAATTCGCACATGTCATCAAAATGGGTAGAACTCAACTAGAAGATGCAGTACCAATGACATTGGGACAGACATTTAATGGATTTGCCAGCATTCTGAATGATGAGGTTCTTCATCTGAACCAAGCTGCTGAAGATTTCCTTACTGTCAATATGGGAGCTACTGCTATCGGTACCGGAATCTGTGCAGAACCGGGATATGCCGAGAAATGCGTTGCAGCATTGAGAGACATTACAAAATTTGATTTCAAACTATCGGGTGACTTGGTAGGTGCTACTTCTGACACCTCTTGTCTAGTAGGTTATGCATCAGCTCTCAAACGTCTGGCTGTCAAACTCAACAAGATATGCAACGACCTCCGCCTATTGGCTAGTGGTCCACGCTGCGGACTTGGCGAGATCAATCTGCCTGCTATGCAGCCGGGTTCTTCTATTATGCCTGGTAAGGTCAATCCGGTTATTCCAGAAGTGATGAACCAGATATGCTATAAAGTGATAGGTAACGAACTATGTGTAACCATGGCCGGCGAAGCTGCCCAAATGGAATTGAATGCAATGGAACCTGTTATGGCACAATGCTGCTTTGAATCTGTAGACTTGATGATAAATGGTTTCGAGACACTCCGCACACGTTGCATCGAAGGCATCACAGCCAACGAAGACCGTTGCAAAGAAGAAGTGCACAATAGTATTGGCGTTGTAACAGCTCTCAACCCTGTAATCGGTTACAAGAACTCTACAAAGATTGCAAAAGAAGCTATGCAAACCAAGAGAAGCGTATACGACCTTATCCTGGAGCACGAAATATTAGATAAAACAGACTTGGATACCATCCTCAGTCCGGTGAACATGTTGCAACCAGTGAAACTCGATATTACTCCTAAGAAATAGATTATAATTCCTATAACCTTTATGAGTCCTTCTGGACTTGTATATTATAAGAGAGGATGTGTAAATAGCGCATCCTCTCTTCTTTTTATATGAAACCAACATGAAGGCCTTACAACTTTTTTGAGCATCAGAGATATAAAATGTTGTTCTTATAATAGTAAACTTCTTTACGTCTCGAACAATTCTTTAGTTCGAGCTTGCATTTATTAAAATAAAGCTTGTATTTATTAAAATAAAGGCTTTATTTATTAAAACTAAAGCTTAATTTATAGAACTTATCTTTATCATTACACTTTCTATTCATGAAGTGAGAAAGTTCTCTCCTATCTCGCTCATATTATTTATCGTGAGCGAAATATACCAAGTTGATGTATGTGAAATTGAATATCAGATATTTAGAAATAAAACTATTTCATTAAGATAACAGAACAATGTGACAGGAAGATTGAAGGATTGGCAAAAAGCTATTCAATGAATTGATCTGAACAGGAAGGGTATAAACAAAAAAAATTGGCGACTCATCAACGAGCAACCAATTCTATAAATAACCTTAATCTAATACTATGAAAAACACATTGCAAATATACTATCATTTTCGTTTTCTGCAAATAAAATGATGAAAAAAATGCAATATTTCTTCGTTTTTTATGGTTTTAGTATTATAAAATGCATATTTTTTGAATGTTTCATATATTTCTGCACTTTTCGGGAAAACATTATATACTATTGCTTCCTCTCTTATTTGAGGGAAGCAATATTTTCTTTTAGCGACTTGATGATACTTTCGGCATCAGCTTGTTTCTTGCGTTCCAGTTCGATAACAGCAGCAGGAGCATGTGCTACAAACTTCTCGTTACCGAGTTTTTTGATTACGCCTTGCAAGAATGCTTCTTTGTGTTTCAGCTCATTCTCCATACGTGCTATTTCGGCATCTTTATCAATCAGATTGCCAAGTGGCACAGCATATTCAGTAGTTCCGCTGAGGAAAGAAGAATCTGTTGTCGATTTCTCATCCACGCTATTGATGCCTGACAAGTTGCAGAGTTTGATGATAACAGCGTCAAACTTAGGCATCGGGTTCTCACCGATAATATTGAGTGCAAGTTCTGTCTTCATTGGAATATTCTTCTGAGCACGAACAGCACGAACACCGGTAATAACTTCTTTCACCCGTTCGAAAGTAGTACAAAGATCAACATCGTACTTGCTGTCGAGATGGAACGGTGACACCATAATGCTTTCGCCATCTTTGCGCAGTGTGATATTCTGCCATATTTCTTCTGTGATGAACGGCATGAACGGATGGAGCATCTTGAGCAGATTGTCGAGATACTCTATCGCTTTGTCAAATACAGCCTTATTGATTGGTTTGCCATATTCGGGCTTTATCATTTCGAGATACCATGAAGAGAACTCATCCCAGAACAGTCTGTAGACTGCCATAAGGGCTTCGCTGATACGATATTTGCTGAACAAATCATTCAGTTCGTTGTTCACTTCGCGTTGTTTCTGACCATACCATTCATCGGCAAGCAACTGAGCTTCTGTAGCCTTCATGTTCTCGTCTACCTCCCAACCTTTAATCAGACGGAAAGCATTCCATATCTTATTACAGAAGTTACGTCCTTGTTCGCAGAGCGATTCGTCGAAGAGGATATCATTTCCGGCTGGTGCAGAGAGCATCATTCCCATACGAACGCCGTCGGCACCAAACTTCTCTATCAATTCGATAGGATCGGGCGAGTTGCCGAGTGACTTGGACATCTTTCTACCAAGCTTATCACGAACAATACCGGTGAAATATACATGACGGAACGGTGGCTCCTTCTGATACTCATAACCTGCCATAATCATTCTAGCTACCCAGAAGAAGATGATATCCGGACCTGTCACCAAGTCGCTTGTTGGATAATAGTATTTAATCTCTTCGTTGCCTGGATTGTTGATACCGTCGAACAAAGAAATAGGCCATAGCCAAGAAGAGAACCAAGTATCGAGGCAATCTTCGTCCTGGCGAAGGTCGGAAAGCTGAAGTTCATTATTACCACTCTTCTGGCGAGCAGCCTCGAGCGCTTTCTCGGGTGTTTCGGCAACTACATATCCCCCTTTTGGAAGGA
>DAIUBN010000203.1:0-4564 GCA_036846645.1 Bacteroidaceae bacterium
ATAGTGGCTGTGCTGTATCCTTCTTCGTTGTCGGCTATGGTAGTGATGATATCTCCTTTGGCAGATATCAATTGGCTGCCGCCATTGTGGGGAAGGTGGTTGCCATCGGTCCCCGTGCGATTTACTCCACATACATAACTCATGTTTTCCAAAGCCCTTGCTTTGAGTAGAGCGTCCCATACCTTACGGCGTGAGGCAGGCCAATTGGCTACATATATTAATAAGTCGTAGTTGTTGTCAACGTTTCTGCTCCAGACAGGGAAGCGGAGGTCGTAACAGATGAGTAGTGATATATGGAATCCTTTATAGTCTATCAACAGATGATTATTACCGGCTGCGAAGAATTCCGGCTCTTTTCCCATGCGGAAAAGATGACGTTTATCATAAAAAACGGCCTTTTCATCGGGAGTGATGAAGAACCCTCTATTATATTCTTTTCCACCTTTGCCAATAGCGATGAAACTGCCGGCAAGGGCTAGATGATAGTTGCCACACCAAGCTTTAAGGAGGCTCATCGTATTGCCATCGTTAGATTCGGCTAGTTCATTGCTGTTCATGCTGAATCCTGTAGAGAACATTTCGGGTACAACAACCAAATCGGTAGAACCGCTTAGTTGTTGAAGAAATGTGTGAAGTTTACTGAGATTGGCTTCTTTATCTTCCCAAACAATGTCTGTTTGTAATAGCGTTATTCTCATTTTTCTCAGATAGCGAAGCGTTCGGGATGCTTTGCTGTAAATTGAGTATAATATTGCTTTATTTCTGCAATCTGCGAGTCGTAATCTCCATTAGGAATAATATATTTTCCGGCGGTGATGGTCTTTGTAGCATAGTCTATACCGATGAGAACAATAGGGACCTTGGCATCGTAGGCAATATAATAGAATCCTTTTTTCCATTTAGGATTGGCAGAACGAGTACCTTCTGGAGTGATGGCTAGATGGAACTTGTCTCTCGAAGCAAAGACAGCCGTCATCTGCTGAGTGAGAGATGTTTTGTGCTTACGATCTACAGGAATACCGCCTACGGCACGAAAAAACACACCTAAAGGAAAGAAGAACCACTCCTTTTTCATTAAGAAGTGTGCTCTTCCTTCGAAAGCGTTTCCGAAAAACAACTTACCTATAAATAGATCTAAATTCGTGGTGTGAGGTGCGGCGCAAATCACACATTTATCAAACTCTGGTACTGTGACCTTATATTTCCAACCTAATATATAGGTATAAATGAAACGATAGAGAAATTTTCTCATCCAAAATTAATTAAGTTTACCAATAGCCTCAACAAATTCTTCTGTCTTGGCATTGAAGTCGGCACGCAACTTCTTGAAGAAGACTTTCACGTTGCCTGGTTCTATATGACTTATACGACGAAGAAAATCGTCTTGAGTCGTTAAAATTTCTCCCATAAGCTTGTCTGCCTTCTCTTTATCTGTTCCAGGAACATACAAACTTTGTACCAAACACTCGGTGAAAAGCTCACCTGCAATATAACTAATGTTTTTCTTGATGATTCTTTTGTTTGCCATGATTGTGAGATTTTAGAATGAATAATTACTGATATTCGTAAAAGATAATGTAAGCTGTGAACTATTTATCTTTCCGATTTTCTACAAAGATACATCTTTTATAATTAAATAAGTCGATATCTCAGAAAAAATCACGAAATTTGCAGAACATTATAGGTAATTAGTAACTTTAATACACAACAAAGAAAATGACTAAAAGTGCACTTCAAATTGAAAGGGCTGCCTATCAGCCCAAACTCCCTGATGCACTCAAAGGCTTGGTAAAGGCTGTTGAAGGCGCTCCGACTCAATCGGTAGCCGATCAGGAAGAAATTAAAAAAATGTTCCCAAACACGTATGGTCTCCCAATCGTTAAATTCGAATCTACTACAGACAAGACTGAATTCGCTGCATTCAATGTAGGTGTTATTCTCTCTGGCGGTCAGGCTCCTGGCGGTCACAACGTAATCTGCGGTATCTTTGATGGCATCAAGAAGTTGAACAAAGACTGTCGTCTTTATGGTTTCTTGATGGGCCCAGCCGGATTGATAGACCACAACTATATGGAGATTACCGAAGATATCATTAATGATTATCGCAATACCGGTGGTTTTGATATGATTGGTTCAGGACGTACCAAATTGGAGAAGAAAGACCAGTTTGATAGTGGTTTGGAAATTCTAAAAAAACTTAATATCAAAGCTGTAGTAATTATCGGTGGTGATGATTCTAATACAAACGCTTGTGTTTTGGCTGAGTATTATAAAGCTATCGGTGCTTCTGTTCAGGTTATCGGTTGTCCGAAGACTATCGATGGTGACTTGAAGAACGAGATGATTGAGACTTCTTTTGGTTTTGATACTGCTACCAAGGTTTATTCTGAGGTTATCGGCAATATCGAACGTGACTGTAACTCTGCTCGCAAATATTGGCATTTCATTAAATTGATGGGCCGTTCGGCTTCTCATATCGCTCTAGAATGCGCTTTGCAAGTACAGCCTAACATCTGTATCATCAGTGAAGAAGTAGAGAAGAAGAATATGTCTCTTAATGATATCGTAACAGATATTGCAACAGTTGTTGCCAAACGTGCTGTTGCTGGCAAGAACTTCGGTACAGTATTGATTCCTGAAGGTCTTATCGAATTTGTTCCGGCTGTAAAACGTCTGATTGCAGAGCTCAACGATTTCTTGGCTACCAACGCTGAGGAGTTCTCTCATATTAAGAAATCTCACCAGGTAGAATATGTTGCTAGCAAGCTTTCTAAAGAGAATGCCGAAACATACTCTTCACTTCCAACTCGTGTTGCTCGTCAGTTGGCACTCGATCGCGATCCTCACGGAAATGTTCAGGTTTCGCAGATTGAGACAGAAAAGCTGTTGAGTGATATGGTAGGTACCAAATTGGCTCAATGGAAAGAGGAAGGCAAATATAACGGTAAGTTCTCTGCTCTTCATCACTTCTTCGGATATGAAGGACGTTGTGCTGCACCTTCTAACTTCGATGCTGATTATTGCTATTCTCTTGGTGTAGCTGCATCTGCATTGGTTGCCAATGACAAAACAGGCTATATGGCATCTGTTCGCAACACTATCGCTCCTGCCAAAGATTGGATTGCAGGTGGTGTGCCTATCACAATGATGTTGAATATGGAGAAACGTAACGGTGAGATGAAGCCGGTTATCAAGAAAGCTCTTGTTGAGCTCGACGGTGCTCCATTCAAGAAGTTTGCTTCTCTGCGCGACAAATGGGCAGAAGAGACAGACTATGTATATCCAGGTCCAATTCAATACTTCGGTCCGTCTGACGTTTGCGATCAGCCTACCAAAACGCTTGCTTTGGAACAAGGAAAATAATGAAGTTCTTTATAAAAATAAATAACTTTGAGTAATACGACGACACGATCATCACGAGGAGGGCGTAAGCCTTCAACCAAGAAACGCAGAAAGCAGGAGCATTCTATGCCCCGTTGGCTCCGTAGCTTGCTCACCGTGATGATCGTGGTTGTCTTTTCTACTGCATTCTATTTGTTTTTCGTCCGTCCGTACGCTTTTCGCTGGCGACTTCACGAAAACAAAGTACCTTATTATATGCAAATCCCAAAAGGCTACGAGGTTTGCGGCATTGATATCTCTCATTATCAGGGAACCATCAATTGGGAGAAAGTAGCCAAAAATCGTTATACAGACATTCCCATTCAGTTTATTTTCTTCAAAGCAACTGATGGTAATGATATTGTTGACGAACATTTTCATCGAAATATGGTGCAGGCAAGGAAGTATGGGTTTATTGTCAGTGCCTATCATTTTTATGAGCCACAAGTTGACCCTATCGAACAAGCTAATTTCTTTATCCACACAGTGAAACTTCAGAAAGGCGATTTGCCTCCGGTACTGGATGTAGAGCGAAGTGGTCATTTAGTGAAAGAAGTGTTTCAACGTGATGTGAAACAGTGGCTCAAGCGGGTAGAAACACATTTTGGTGTGAAGCCCATTCTTTATACCTCTTACAAATTCAAATTAGACTATCTGGATGATGATTTCTTTAATCAATATCCTTACTGGATAGCTCACTACTATGTCTCTACCATATCTTATAAAGGTAAATGGAGTTTCTGGCAATATACCGATGTGGGATATGTGCCTGGTATTACCGGTGACGTCGATTTGAATGTTTTCAATGGCTCGATGGATGAATTGGTGACATTGTTGATCAATTAAATCACAATTTTGTTTTGTATTGTTTATATCATACGCTATTTTTGTAGTGTAATACAGTCGACTTAAGAAGAGTCGTCTGTAGCGAATTGTAACATTTAGCAAATAAAAAAGATGGGAACAAAGAAACTTTTGTCTGTACTCTGTTTAATGCTTCTCGCATGTTCAATATCTCTTTCATGCTTTTCGGCACGTAAGGTAAAGAAGATTTCTGTACTTATTGTAGATGGTTTCAGCAATCATGATTGGCAGCAGACTACAAAGGTGGCCAAATGGTTGCTCGAGAAGAGCGGCCGTTTCATTGTGGAAGTGTCGACGGTACCTGCCGATAGTGCGGCAC
>DAIUBN010000204.1:0-4562 GCA_036846645.1 Bacteroidaceae bacterium
GCATATTTCTTATCAGAACCGAAAGCCGAGCTACCATCTACGCGATAGGAGAGGTCGACATAGTAACGGTTGTCGTAAGTATAGTTCACGTTGCCTGTTAAACTCAGACGACGGGTCAGTGTCTTTGTTCCGGTTGGTTTGCCGTCTTTATAGTATTGTAGTGCGTTGCCCAAGAAACTGATATCTTCACTCGAGAAACCTTCGGCACTGAAACTGTAGTTCTTTCCGTTGGTCTCAGCCAGTTCGTAGTTTACACCGGCATAAACACTATGTTTCTTGTTGAAAGTCTTGTTGTAAGACAGTGTTATATTGCCATCATAAGTAGATGTATCTCCAGTGCCGTAAGTATAAAGACCTTTACGGAAGAATCCGTCATCTGTATTGTTGTAGGTATCGGTATTAAAGTACGAATGATCGGCTGGCAAGAAGTAGTCGCTGGTATTGTGATTATTTGAAATGCTGAATTGTCCTCTCAATGTCAATTCGTTCAGAACTCTCCATTCTACAGAGAAACTGTTGAGCAATTCGGTATAACCGGTCTTATTGAAGCTGTTGAGTGTTGCGTCATATAACGGGTTTTGTATTCTTGTACTATTGGCATAGAATCCGTCAAAGTAGCGTACAATATTTCCATCTGAGTCGTATGGCTGGTTATAGGGTTCTTGGTTTACGTAAGTACTGAAAGTACCATATTTGCTTTCCTGACTGCGATTGACACCGACAGAAGAATAGTTCTTGAAAATTAAGTTCTTCAGTGAATACATTAATGTAATAGAACCATTGAAATTCTTACGCGAAGAGCCTTTCATAGCACCTTCTATATCGTTGTAGCCTGCAGAGGCACTCCAACGGAACTCATGGCTACCACCTTCGAGACGTATCTTATAGATTCCGCCTACACCATTGTGAAGTGGCTTGCTCAACCAATCGGTATTAGTACCTGCCAATATATTTTTCAACCTTTTGTTATACATGGCCTGACGGGTAATGGTTGTCGAAGGATAATCTTCTGCTTCGTACAATCCTACGCTGCGCTCCAACTCTAGTTTCTGAGCTGCGCTGAGCAAATGGTAGGATGAAATATCAGGTACTTGGAAATTGGCACCGATTTCTGCATTTACCTTCAAACGTCCAGCTTCGGGAGTCTTGGTGATAACAACGATAACACCGTTACTACCTCTCGAACCGTAGATAGATGTAGCAGCAGCATCCTTAAGAATGTTGATAGACTGTATTTCCTCGTCATTGTAGTCCATCAGTTTGGTAAGTGATATCTCGAAACCATCCATGATAATCAACGGGGTGTTGGTGGTGTTGGTCACGTTGTTGTTCACATCCTTTACGTTAAGAGGTAACGATGATGTACCACGAATATTAAGTTGTGGCAAGTTGTTAGGGTTGCTACCTAGTGAGTTGTTCACCGCCATATTGATAGATACATCGGCGTTCTTCAATGTTTGTAGCATGTTCGAGCCTTTGTACATCTGTAAGTCTTTAGAACTGACGGTACTTGCTGCACCGGTGTAGCTCTCTTTGGCTTTCTTGAAGATACCGGTGACAACGACTTCGTCAATCTGATTGTCGCTCACCATCTTTATATTCATCTTCATGTCACCTCCTTGAGGTAGTTTCTGTGTGACCGTCTTCATACCAACATAAGAGAAAGTCACGGTGCATTGTGAAGTCGGTATTGTGATAGCATAGTTACCGTCATTGTCGGTCAGCGCACGATATTTGGTACCTTTAATAAATACATTGACACCAGGCAGCGGTTGCCCTTCGTCATCTTTTACAATACCAATCAATAGGCGTGTGCCTCTGCGGTTTTGTTCTCTTACTACGGTAACAATATTACCTGCAATACGATAGGAATAGCCGTTGCCATTGATTACTCTGTCAAATACCTCTTCTACAGGTTCGTTTTTGCTGCTCACTGAAATACGTGTTGAGCGTGCTTGATCTGCGTTGTAGATAAAGTTCAAACTGGTTTGTCTCTTCACTGCTTCAAAGAAGTCTTTAAGAGAGACAGATTTCATCTCTAAAGATACTCTCATTGAGTTACTCTGCGTGATAGCCGGACAGGCTAGTGTAGGCAAGAATAACAAAAAGAATACGACGAGAAGTCTGGTAATACTCACTCGATTTTTCTTCTTTTTCTCCATCTTAATTTACTGTTTTAGTTAGATATTGGGTTCTTTTAAAATTATATATTCTCCTTTAATCTTGATGTCGAGTCCGGTGACATTGCGTATGGCTTCTAATATCGGACTGAGTGTGCCATAACGATCTACATCACCAGTGAAATGTACATGCTTGATACTTTCCGATTCGAATGTCACTTTCATGCCATACCATTGCGATATCACTTTCATAATGCGGTCGATGGTGTAGTCTTCGAATACAAAGCGACCATTGTTCCATGCTACGTATGGTTCTGTATCAATTTTCGCTATTTGTACACTATTAGATTTACCGGCAATAGCCATTTCTCCTGGTTTCATCATCTGCTCATGACCTTCATTGGGCGTCACACTGATAGAACCTTCGATGAGCACTACTTCTGTGCCGTTCTGTGCACGGGTGTTCACATTGAAAGTAGTACCATATTCTTTCACTATACCATTATGAGTCATCACACGGAACGGGCGCTTGCTGTCTTTGGCCACCTGGAAGTAGGCTTCACCGTCAAGATAAACAGTACGGTCGGTCTCCGAAAAGTGAGTAGGGTAGGTTAGTGTGGTATTATAATTAAGGTGTACTACTGTGCCGTCTTCGAAAGAAAGCCAATACTCGCTGCCACTTTTAGTGGCCAACGTGTTGCCTTGGCTGTTAGAAATCGATTGAGCAATAGATTGTGCCATGATGGGACTCACCTGTTTGTTGTTGCCGTTCATTACCGAACCAAGAGGAATGTTCTTGCCATTGGGCAATACAAGAGTTGCACTATTCTTACCGGCTTGTACCGACTTCATCATTGCCGTATAAGCTTCTGGCGAAAGTTGAGGCTTGATATCTTTGTTCTCGAGGATGAGCCATATAGCAATACCTATTATAGGAATCATTAATACGGCAGCATATCGTGATATAGTGCGCATCCATCTACGTTGAGGTATATAGTGCTTTTCGAACTTGTGCCATGCTTTGTCGGCATCAATATTATCGTATTGACGATAAAGCTTGCTGAATTGCTGTTCGGCTACAAACTTATCGTAATGACGTCTGTTGCGAGCAGATTTTCCAATCCACTCGTTGAGCATTTTATCTTCATCTTCGGTGATTTCTCCTATCAGTTTACGGAAGATGAGTTTATTCAGGTTATTTTTTGTATCCATATATGGTTTTCTTTATTAGCATTATATAACAAAGACAATCATATTTAAAATAAGGATGACAAAAAATGAAGATTTTTTTAAGAAAAAATAAAAAATGCTTCGATTATAAAAGAATACTGTATTTCTATGTAGTTTATAGATGTAAAAATATATAGATGATAAAGAAATCGTAGGCCGATAACTCTTTTTTGAGTATCGTAAGCGAACGTTTCTTGTATGTTTTGACTGTGGTGAGCGATATATTGAGAACTTCGGCAATTTCTTCGTTCTTTTTCCCTTCCATAGATTTGGTCATTACTTCCCGACATCGGGGAGGCAATTGGTCGATGAGCAGGAAGAGACGTCTGTAGGCTTCGGCTTCAAAAAAGTCGTCATCCTCCTCTTGATTAGGGTATGCCTCGTTGTTCTCAATAATCTTCTGGATATATTCTTCTTCTACATGCTTGTGGCGTAGATGATTGATAGAAGAATTGCGAATAGAATTATAAAGGTAGGCAAGGAAAGAAGCTTCCGATTTGAATTGAGTATTCTTCTCCCAAATATTGGCAAACAATTCCTGTACTACATCTTCGGCTATTTCTTGTGATTGTACAATCTGTATTGAATATAGTACCAAAATCTTGTAGTATTGTGCATAGAGTTGCTGAAAAGCGCTAGTATCTTTTGCGTTTATCAGTTCAATAGAAAAGTGTTTCAACTCTCTCATTTGTTCTACCTTTCTGCAAAAATAGTGATTTTATGATAATTAATATAAATATATCAAATAAATCTCTCACTAAAATGTAGTATATAGCCAAATTGAGTAAAAATACATTCAATTCATATATTTTCAGATATGTATATTAGCATATAATAAATGAACGATGTTGAAGTGTTATTCCGGTTCGGGATGAACGATAATTTCGCAGCGTGGGATAAGATTACAGATCTCTTTTTCTATTTTATCACAAAGAAGATGTGTGGTCTGTAAGTCGAGACCGGCATTGAAGTGTACGTTGACTTTGATGAACGTATCAGCTCCGGCGGCCCTAATCTTCAAGTCATGATAGCACTTGATATCCGGATTCGTTTTCAGACAGTTCTCAACGATTTCCGTGATTCCGTCGGGCACTTTGTCGAGCAATACGTCGATAGCCCGTTTGCCCAATTTATATGAGATGTAAAGCACGATAATAGCCACTCCGATAGCAGCAAAGGCATCTGCCTTATGGTATCCCAGACTGGCAAATA
>DAIUBN010000205.1:0-4559 GCA_036846645.1 Bacteroidaceae bacterium
AGAATATCTTCTGGCGCAATGAACGACTTGGAGAGAGTGACGAAACAGGCGTTTGGAATGATAGTCTATATGGGAATGAGCGAAAAGCTTCCTAATCTTTGCTATTATACCAATGACGAGTATTCTTTCAGCAAGCCTTATAGCGAACGTACTGCCGAAATTATCGATGAAGAAGTGAAAGCGATGGTGAACCAACAGTATGAACGTGCCAAGAAGATTCTTTCTGAATATAAAGACAAACATAAAGAACTGGCCGAACTGCTGATTGCTAAAGAAGTGATCTTTGCCGAGGATGTAGAACATATCTTCGGACCACGTCAGTGGAAATCGCGTTCGCTAGAAATCATTATGGATGACAAACGTCAGGAAGAAGCCGAAGAAAAAGCCATAAACGGAGAAGAGGGTAGCGAAGAGGCTAAAGCTCCTGCCGAAAGTGGTAGCAATGACGGCAATGAAGATAATAACAATACTGAATCAACTAAATAATCAGATAAAACCTTGAAAAGTTCACTAATTCCACGCACCATAACCGGTGTATTGTTTGTTGCTGTTATCGTAGGCAGTATTATCTACGATGCGGTATTTTTTACTTCTGTGTTTGCTGCCGTTTCGGCATTGGCTATCCATGAGTTTGTGGGGCTGGTCACTGCGGACGGGAAAACCAGAGTCAACAAACTGATTACGATGACAGGTGGAATTTATCTGTTCTTTGCTATGGGTGGTTACTGCTCTAATATGATAGGGTCGAAGATATTTTTGCCCTACCTTATTATATTAATGTATATGCTGATTAGTGAGCTTTATCTGAACCAGGGAGATGCCATTCGTAATTGGGCCTATTCAATGCTCACTCAGGTCTACATCGCCCTGCCATTCTCATTGCTCAACGTGTTGTATTATCAAACCAACACTCAAGGCTTGACAAGCATCAATACAATTCTGCCGCTTTCTGTCTTTGTCTTTCTGTGGACAAGCGATACCGGTGCTTATTGTGTGGGTTCTTTGATAGGCAAACATCGCCTTTTTGAGCGAATATCGCCCAAAAAATCTTGGGAAGGCTCTATTGGCGGAGGACTGTTGGCGGTTGCGGCATCGCTTATATTCGCTCATTTCTTTCCTTTTATGAATATATTGCAATGGATAGGACTTTCTCTTGTTATCGTTGTGTTCGGTACATGGGGCGATTTGGTTGAATCGTTGATGAAGCGTACGTTGGGAGTGAAAGATTCGGGCAATATACTACCTGGTCATGGCGGTTTGCTCGATCGCTTTGATAGTTCGTTGCTAGCCATACCGGCAGCAGTTTGCTACCTATACTTTATTTCTTAAGACATTCTATTATTTGCCGGGCAGCATTTTGAGAAGCTAGTGGATTGCCCAACTTGCGACGCATTTCTTCGTAGCCATTCAGAATGCTTTGACGGTACTCTTTGTCTTTTATCATGGCATCGAGTTCTTTCCAAACACAATCTACATCCATTTTGTCGGCTATCAGTTCGGGTACCAGCTCTTGGTCGAGAATAAGATTGACCAGCGAAACGTATTTTACCTTCAAAAAATGACTGCGTAGAATAGCCATTAATTTGGCTAGCGGAGTATGGTAGCATACTACTTGAGGCACACCAAACAGAGCTGTCTCTAATGTGGCTGTTCCTGAAGTGACCAAGGCGGCATAAGCATATCTCAGAGTACGATAAGTCTGATCGAAAACAATCTTCACTTTTGTGTCTTTGATGAATTCATTGTAAAAGTCGGGCTCAATACCGGGTGCAGCAGCCAATACTACATCATACTCGGGAAAAGGCGATGTGGCAGCAATCATATCTGGCAAATTGTCATGTATCTCTTGCTGTCGGCTACCTGCCAATAAGGCAATAACCGG
Source organism: Bacteroidaceae bacterium (assembly GCA_036846645.1). Lineage (GTDB taxonomy): Bacteria > Bacteroidota > Bacteroidia > Bacteroidales > Bacteroidaceae > JAAYUD01. The sequence goes on from DAIUBN010000205.1 coordinate 1,883, forward strand.
TTTGCCCGAGAGGTGATTGTCTTTGACGAAATCATCAAAGCTATCTTGATGAGAAGTGACGTACTCATTGACTTCTTCGGCAGAAGGATTACCTATATAATGTATAGGGTATTGATGCTTCTCATAGAAAGGAACCTCAAAAGGCAGAATAGAGAACATCTCTTTGACATCACGTTTGATATTCTTGATACGATATTCTTTCCATGCCCAAATTTTGGGAGATATATAGTAGTAGACTGGAATATCGGTGTGTCGGTGGATATATTTGGCAATAGAAAGGTTGAATCCCGGGTAATCGACAAGAATCAACACGTCGGGTTTCCATTTCACAATATCTTCTTTGCATCGGCGCATATTATCGAAGATGGTAGGAAGATGGAGCAACACGGGAATAAATCCCATATAAGCCAGTTCCTTATAGTGTTTAACCATAGTGCCACCAACCCGTTGCATCATATCGCCTCCAAAGAAGCGAAACTCGGCCTGAGTGTCCTCTTTAAGAAGCCCCTCCATCAATTTAGATGCATGTAGGTCGCCCGATGCCTCACCGACTACTAGATAGTATCTCATAAAAATAGCTTAGGTCAATTTATTCATTTCTTGTTGAAGGCCGTCCATATATCCATAATCTGTGACATCAAGACGGGTGGGAGTGATAGCTACATAGCCATTGGCCAGCGCCCAACGATCACTAGGCTCGTTGTCGATATCCAATTCTACATATTCGCCACCAAGCCAGAAGTAACGTTCGTCGCCACGACGAGGACAAGGATCAAACTCTCTAGCCCAATATCCACGAGCCATGCGGCAAACCTTTATACCTTTATATTCGTCCTTCTTCGGGAAGTTGACATTAAGACAGGTAAGGGCGGGCAACTCATTGTTTAATGCCCAATGTACAATCTGCCTTACAATAAAAGCCTGAGGCTCGAAGTCTGCATTCATCTCATGGTCGCAAAGCGAAAAAGCAATAGACTTTATTCCGTCGAGACAACCTTCGATGACTGCACCCATCGTCCCTGAATTGTAGACATTGGTGGCCGAATTGTCACCATGGTTGATACCTGCCAAAATCAAATCGGGCCGGCGGGGACATACCTTATCTAAAGCAAGTTTGACACAATCTACCGGAGTGCCCGAACATCTATATACCGACAGACCGACATCCTGACGCAGCTGGCTATAATGTATCGGGTCGTAAGTCGTAATGGCACCACTCGAACCGGAACGTGCCGAATCGGGAGCCATAACAATGATAAAGCCCAACGGTTTGATAAATCTTATTAAGGCACTAAGACCTTTCGACATGATACCGTCGTCGTTGGTTACTAATATTAAAGGTTTCTGATTATCCATAATAAAAAGTTTTTGTCTGTAGACATACGGTGCAAATGTACTAAAATTAAAGCATACTTTTAGCGTTTACAAATCTTAATCTTAATCAAGTGTGGGTAAAAAGCGCACATATTTCAATAAAAATGTCTACATTTGCACTTTGCAATAGAAATATTGTTTCAACAAAGACAAGAAATATGGGAAAAATTATCGCTTTAGCCAATCAGAAGGGGGGAGTTGGAAAGACAACGACCACTATCAACCTTGCTGCGTCGTTAGCTACTCTTGAGAAAAAAGTGCTCATTGTAGACGCCGACCCTCAGGCAAATGCCTCTTCCGGATTGGGTGTTGACATTAAAAAAGCCGAGTATACTATATATGAATGTATGATAAACGGCACTGATGTGAAAGAAGCAATTCATGACACCAGTATTGATACACTGAAAATTATTCCGTCGCATATCGACTTGGTCGGTGCGGAAATAGAGATGCTGAATCTTCCTGATAGAGAAAATATAATGAAAAGGGTAATCGCTTCTGTTCAGGATGATTTTGATTTTGTATTGATAGATTGTTCTCCATCGTTGGGATTGATAACCGTCAATTCGCTTACGGCTGCCAATTCTGTGATTATTCCTGTACAATCAGAATATTTTGCACTCGAAGGTATCAGCAAACTGTTGAATACCATCAAAATTATTAAGAAAAGGTTGAATCCTCAACTTGAAATAGAAGGCTTTCTGCTGACTATGTTTGATTCCCGCCAGCGTCAAGCCAATCAGATTTATGATGAGATTAAACGTCATTTCCAAGAATTGGTTTTCAATACCGTTATTCAGAGAAATGTTCGTCTGAGCGAAGCTCCCAGTTATGGAATACCTGCCATCTTGTATGATGCCGATTCGAGCGGAGCAAGAAATTATATGGCTTTGGCCAAAGAAGTGATCAATCATAACGAAAGTAAATAAAATAGGTTATGGCAAAAAGACAAGCATTGGGACGTGGGTTGGACGCTCTTCTGTCGATGGATGATATCAAGACCGAAGGTTCGTCTTCTATCAATGAAATAGAATTATCAAAGATAAAAGTCAATCCGAATCAGCCGCGTAGGGAGTTTGATGAAAACGCTCTGCAAGAACTAGCAAATTCGATTGCCGAGATAGGAATTATCCAACCTATCACACTTCGTAAAATATCGGATGAAGAATATCAGATCATTGCCGGTGAAAGACGCTTTCGCGCTTCTCAAAAGGCTGGTTTGGTAGCTATTCCTGCCTATATTCGTACTGCCGATGATGAGAACGTGATGGAAATGGCTCTCATCGAAAATATTCAGCGTGAA
>DAIUBN010000206.1:0-4538 GCA_036846645.1 Bacteroidaceae bacterium
CCTCTGAAGAAAACCGGAAAGAATTGGAGAAAGAACGGTTATTGTTCGACATCGCTCTGTTCTCCACTCACAAAGATGTGGTCCGCAAACGTCTTTCTTCCACAATCCGTATCAGCATGGGTATTGCGGCTAGTATCGCTGTCATATTATGTTGCTATTTCTTAGTATCCAACTATAAGAACGAAGAACATCTGCAATGGCAGTCGGTAGTAGCTCCTGCAGGACAAAAAGCACAAGTGACATTGACCGATGGTACTAAAATATGGTTGAGTTCGAAGACTACTCTTCGTTATCCTTCAAACTTTGGACATGCCAACCGTGACGTCACGCTGGATGGTGAAGCCTATTTCGAAGTTGCCAAGAACAAGAAACTGCCCTTTATAGTACAAACCGAACATAACAAAGTTCAGGTAGTAGGAACTCACTTCAACATCTGTGCCTACAATGGCAGCAATAATTTCGAGACGACATTGACCGAAGGTATTGTAGATATCTATGAACTTAATTCTGACATAGCGACAGCCCGACTCACTAAAGACGAACGTTATAGCGAAGTGAACGGCGTGGGCACTAAAAGCAAGATATCCTCTCTCGACTTCTTGATGTGGCGTGAAGGTATCTATTGCTTCGACGATATGCCATTTCCTGCTATTGCCACCAAGCTAGAAAGATACTACAATGTGAAAATAACAATTCTCAACCCGGCAATGATGAACTATCGTTGTACCGGCAAATTCAACGAGCAAGATGGTATTATTCATCTGCTCAAAGTGATACAACAAGATTGTTCGTTCAAGTTCACTTTCGATCAACAGAAGAGAAGTATTATCATTAAATAAAGAAGTTGAACCTTTAAACTTAAAATCAAAAAGACCATGACATACACTAAGCCACCATAAAAGAGCGAATCGGAAAGTACCCCCATACTTTCCGATTCAAAAGAAGTTAATCAAAGATACCAATCATTTAATCAACTTAACCTCACAAAGATAATGAGAAAAAACATTTTCACGAGGCATTTTTGCCAAAATAATTTTGCTAACAAGCAAATTCTACTTACTATGAGAATTTTTATCATCTTAATACTGGCTTTCTCTTTGCAATGTTACAGCACCAATGTATATTCGCAAAAAGCAGTTGTGGACATTAATAAATCGTCCATGAAAGTCAAAGAACTTATCAGTAAAATAGAATCTCAAACAGATTATCTGTTTGTCTACAACAAGTCTAATGTCGACGTCGACCGTATAGTACGCATCAATGGTCACAACAAGAGCGTTGCCAATATTCTTGACCAAGCTTTCAACGGTACTGATATCCGTTACGTACTGACAGGAAAGAATATTGTTTTGACACGACACAATGCTGCAAGAACAGCAACGGTACAACAACAAAACAAAATTGCAGTCAAAGGTATTGTTACCGACAAGAACGGTGAACCAATTATTGGTGCAAACGTCGTAGAGAAGGGCAATCCTTCAAATGGCTGCGTGACCGATATCAACGGACGCTTTGCTCTGAATGTGTCACCCAATGCTCAGCTCACTGTTACCTTCGTAGGCTATCAGACAATGACACTCTCACTTCGTGGTCAAGACAACTTGAAGATTCAGTTGAAAGAAGAATCGGTTGCTCTAGACGGAGTGGTTGTAACTGCCATGGGCTTGAAGAAGAAAGAGGCTTCGCTCTCTTACTCCACTCAGCAAGTGAGCGGTGACGAACTGACCCGTTCTAAAGATCCTAACATGATTACAGCACTTGCCGGTAAGACAGCCGGTGTTCAAATCAACAAGAATTCTTCCGGTCTCGGTGGTTCGGCACGTGTCATTATTCGTGGTATCCGCTCGGCAACACAGAACGGTAACAACCAACCATTGTATGTCATCGATGGTGTGCCGATGCTCAATTCTACCAGCGAACAAGCCAGTACTGCTATCGGTGGTAGCGACGATGCTGGCAACCGTGATAGCGGTGATGGTATTTCTAACTTGAACCCAGACGATATCGAAAGCATCAACATATTGAAAGGTGCTTCGGCATCTGCACTTTATGGCTCTCAAGCTGCCAATGGTGTCATATTGATTACCACAAAGACGGGCAAAGCAGGCGTTCAGAAAGTTACTTTCTCTTCCAATCTCACTGTAGACCATGTTATCTCATTGCCTAAATTCCAAAACACATACGGCATGAAAGATACACAGAGCTGGGGCGAGAAAGGTTCGCTAACCGACTACGACAACCCTGGCAAGTTCTTTGGTAACGGTGTCACAGCCATCAACTCTTTATCATTCACCATGGGCAATGATAAGATGCAGACCTATTTTTCTTATGCCAACACCACAGCCAAAGGTATCGTATCTCAAAACAAACTTCACAAGCATAATCTTACTTTCCGCGAGACAGCCAACTTCTTCAACAATAAGTTGAAACTCGACGGCAATGTCAACTTGATGGTTCAGAACATCAAAGACCGCCCTACATCTGGTGGTTATTATATGAATCCACTTGTTGGCCTTTACGGATTTCCTCGCGGAACAGATATGAGCCCTTATCGAGATAACTTCGAAATTTATAGTGTAGAGCGCAATATGAACGTTCAGAACTGGTATACCAGCACACAGGACTTTGAACAGAACCCTTACTGGATAACCAACCGCATACAGAGCAAAGACAAACGTACCCGTGCTTTGGCTTCTTTGACAGCTAGTCTGAAACTGACCGACTGGCTCACTCTTCAAGCACGTGGCAATGCCGACTATACAAATGACAAGTTCCAGCAGAAGATGTACGCTTCGACTGCTCCTGCCCTTGCCGGAAACAACGGACGATATATCGATGTGAATCACGAAGAATTCTTAACCTACGCCGACTTCATGGCCATGTTCAATCACAAGTTTGGTGATTTCGCCCTGACAGGTGCCGTAGGAACAAGTATCAATCAGACAACAGTAAACTCACTACGCATCGATTCTAAATCGGCTTCACTGTATTATCCTAATGTATTTACCGTTGCCAACATCAAGATGACAACATCTGCTGCCATCAACGAATCTATCAATCAACGTCGTACACTCCAATCGGTATTCGGCACAGCACAGTTGGGATGGAAAGAGAGTCTATATCTCGACGTGACAGCCCGCAACGACTGGTCGTCGACATTGGCTTATACCAAGAGCAAGAATAGCGGCTTCTTCTATCCAAGTATCGGTTTGACATGGGTGTTGAACAAGACACTGAATATGCCTAGCTGGATAGATTTTGGTAAAATCAGAGGTTCATGGTCGCAAGTAGGTAACGACATTCCTTTATTTGTCAGCAATCCTGTAGACCTTATCGGTGCAGGCGGTAAGATTCAAGCCAACGATGCTGCTGCATTCGACGACTTGAAGCCCGAACTTAGTACTTCAATCGAATTTGGTACCGAATGGAAGTTCTTCAACTATCGTTTGGATTTCGACTTCACTTTCTATCGCACAATGACAAAGAATCAGTTGCTTCGCATGCCGTCGAGCGCCGGAGCCGACTACAAATATTATTATGTCAATGCCGGTAAGATTCGCAACCAAGGTGTAGAAATGACATTAGGCATCACTCCTATTCTGAATGATGTATTCCGTTGGAAGACTGCATTCAACTTCTCTGCCAACAGCAATAAGGTGGTAGAGTTGCATCCCGACCTCAAATCTTTTGCATACGGTGACGAAGGATTCTCGGCAGGCTACATGATGCGTATCGTAGAAGGCGGTTCGCTGGGCGATATCTATGGCAACAAGTTTGTTCGCGACGATAAAGGCGCCATCAAACTCGATCCAGAGAATGCCGACAAGCCATTGGTCACATCGGGCAACAATGATAAAGTGGGCAACAGCTCGCCGAAAGCATTGCTAGGCTGGAGCAACACCTTTACTTATAAAGGACTGACACTCTACTTCCTCATCGATTCTCGTTTTGGCGGTGATGTACTCTCTATGACACAAGCCGAACTCGACCAAAGAGGCGTGAGCAAGAATAGTGGTGATGCCCGCGACGCAGGATTCGTAGAAGTTGGCGGTCAGAAATTCTCCAATCCAAAAGCATTCTACAACAGAGTGGGCGGTCGTCAGTGCACAACAGAATATTATATGTATAGCGCTACCAACATTCGTCTTCGCGAATTGTCACTGAGCTATAGCTTGCCACAAAGTCTGCTGGCTAAGACAGGATTCATCAAAGGTGCAGATATTTCTCTTATCGGACGCAACTTGTTCTTCTTCCACAAGAAAGCGCCATTCGATCCGGATGCAGTATTGTCTACCGGCAATAGTAACCAAGGTATCGACGTATTCGGCATGCCGACAACACGCAATATCGGTTTCAACTTAAAACTAACCTTCTAAAGACAATTTATTATGAATAAACTATATACCATCATAGCAATTCTATTGGGAGTGTTCTCTATATCGTCTTGTACTTCGGGATTCGAAGCGCAGAACACTAACGAAGCAGGATTCCCCTCCGAGAAACAAGGATACGACTATCAAGACAACCTGATACCTATA
>DAIUBN010000207.1:0-4460 GCA_036846645.1 Bacteroidaceae bacterium
AAGGCTTACCATAGACCACTACGATGCGGGCAATGGCATAGTTGCTGCATATCGCACTCACAACTCTTTCGCTCTCCATCTTGGTATAGCCATAGTGATTGACCGGAGAGGGCACATCTTCTTCGGTATAAAGCTGATGCACATCTCCTTTGAATACGAAATCGGTAGAAAGATGTATCAAACGGGCAGTATACTGTTCGCATGCCTTTGCCAAAGCCTCTACTGCATGAATATTGAGTGCATCTGCTTCTTCTTGATGAATCTCGCAATAGTCGGGAGAAGAAAGGGCCGAAGTATTGATCACTACATCGGGATGAATTTCTTCGAACAGATGCTGTATGTTGGCATGGACTGTTATATCTGACTCCTTGAAATGGTAGTTGCCGGAATGTGGTAGTATATCGGGGTGAAGTGAACATCCAGTTACAATGCAAGTTGCATCAGCCACTAGCTTATTCATGATATATCTGCCGGTAAAGCCATTGGCTCCGACAACAAGAATCCTTCTTTTCATTTGGTTATGAATTTTACTATTCCATTATATTTCTAATATACAGCATCTGCTCAAAAATATTGTTATTTAAAGTTGATGCATTCGTCCACTATCTTGTAGAGATCTTCGTGCGGAGAAGATGTATCGGCTTTAGAATGTACCCAATTGTTTTCTATCTGCGTATAATCCGGCTTAGGAACATCTTTTCCTTCCACCGTCTGATTGAGCCAATCGAAGAACATCTTCCACCTCGGATAATAATAGTATTTCATCATACCGTTCCATTCGCGATGCGCATAGTCAAGCAAAGACTGGCAACCATCCGACCATGTCGTAATCAATGCTCTGGCATTAAGTTCATACAGATCTTTCTCTTTATTATCCGACACACAATTTCTTGCTTGTGCAATCCAGGTAGATGCACATAGTTCGGGACGGCAGGATAACAGACGGTCTTGCAACAATATGAGCTGAAGGAACTTATTTTCATAATAAGCCAGCGAATCGGCTTTCTTATTATTGTATGCCAACATTGCTTTATCGTACAATATTCGTCCTTCATTGGCCACCAGTTGACGGGTGAAATCTACCAAATCATATTCATAAGTATCGCAGCCTTTGAAACGTGTTCTGGCTGAGTTGAATAACTCTAATGCTTTTCTGTAATTGCCTTGTTGATAATAGAGACGCGTACTTCCCCATGGCGAAACACAGGTCACTTTGAGAGAAGGTACAGCGCATAGCACACTCTCGGTAGGACGTCGGCTACCGGGATAGGTTCCGTAAGCAGTATTGTGAAGGGCTTCCCATGCTGTTTCTAGTGTCTTATCGGATTTACCATATCTATAAGCAGCATAACCGTGCAACCATTTATCGACAGATGGTATCGAATCGCGCCAACGCATTTCGCAAGCCATATCAAAAGCTACCGGATTGGTTCCGATTCCTTCCGGAACATTTGCAATACCGCGAAGTAAAGGAGCAACAGCCGGCATATTTCTTGCTTTAGTGGGCTCGGAAGCTATAGCATCCAAACGTCCATGCAAAGCGATGTTACCGCCCCAATTAGTAATATTACCCCATACCCATGGATAACCTCCAAAAGCTTTTCGTTCGTTCCAGCGATCCCAATATTCGGCACAGAGATCTACAATCATCACGTCTTTCTTATTCGTACCAGACAATAATTTCTCTGTAGGATTATCACCCCAGGCCTGTAGAATCCAAATACTTCCAGGTACAGCTTTTTGCATGGCAGTTTGAATATAGTGGGCTGCTTCTTTCAAGTCGATATGCCCCGGACGACCACCTTCATGAAATGGATCACCACCATAATATTTTGTAGTACCATATAATTTCTGATATTCCTCATACCAAACAGTTGACATCTTCTCAAACAAAGGATCTGAAGGGTTCAACATTGGAGGACGTTCGTAATCTGCCCATTTACCTTGGGCTACGATATCTGCTTCGGGATATTTGGCCTGTAAAGTTGTAGGCACCATTCCAAAGAAAGATTGAAAAACAGGAGTCATACCATATTCTCTCATTCTGGCCAGAATCTTTTTTTGCAGTTCTTCCTGGCGAGTAAACCAAGAATCGGATAGCGGACCGCCCACTCCTTCCAGATTGTCCATCAGAAACCATCCCAAATAAGTAGGACCGGGTATAAACTTCTTTATTTCTTCATCAGTATAATTAAATCTACGAAGTGTATTACGCCATACACTCTCTACTCCCACAATGGCCAAGGGTGTGTTAATGCCGCTCATAGCCATTCTATCGATTTCCTTTTCCCACTCTTTCCAACCCCAGAAGGGCATGGAATAACAGAAAGTACAATAGTTCAGATAGAAGCCCACCTGAAGAGGAGTCTCCTGACGTATGGTTTTGATGGGCAAAGGCAATTTCTTCGGAAGTTTCAACTGGTCGCCACACCACGAAGTCGAAGCATGACATGTATATTTCAAATACCAATTGAAACCTGCAGCCATGCTGACAGGAGAATTTCCTTTAATTAGAATTTTCTTTTGTGAAGCAGAAATCTCGAAATAGTCAACCTGTTTCTGAGAGGCTTCTTGCCGAAAAACAAACTGTGATTGGTAACCAGGTAACAACCGGCTTACCATCTTGGATAGAATATCTGACGAAGCATGTGCAGGGCAGATACATAGAACTAGTAGTAATAGAAGTAATAATTTGTGTCGCATAATTTTTATTATATTATTTATATATCGCTTTCATCAAAAAGGCCGGTTTTCTATATAGATTTGTTGCAAGATCTTAATAGAGAAGTATCGCTAATAGTTTGAGACGAAACATCTGATGTGCAAATATAAATATTAACTCTAACATCCTAGTTTATATACTCATGAAATTAGGATTCTTTACGAATTCAGCATCTAGTATTTCTCTTTACAATCTCTTTGACTATCGCCAATATCCGGAATCAATAGGGATGCAACGTATACTTATTAGTTTTATCGTCTGTTTTCCAATCAATTCTATTATTTTTCACTTAGTCGGTAATATTATTATCATAAAATGCACTTAGTCTGCATTTCTTGTTTATATTTGCAAACGGAAAAATTTAACTAACTACCATGCATAAAAAATTATTTTTTACAAGCGCGCTGCTCTTGTTGCCGCTTTTTGCTACTACACATTTACTCGCACAAAACAGAGCAAAATTGTATCCCTACACCATGGATGTGGTGCAACATCCCGATTACTTCCGCCATTATGTAAAAGCACCTGGCGACTCGGTGTTTGGAAACAAGGTGCATTTTATTTCACTACGCAATCTGACTGGAGAGCGGGTGAAAGAACGTATCGACCTATGGGTCAACAAATTGAAACTTGGCGATATACTTTGGCCAGCTTATCCCATGATTTACGAAAAGAATCTGAAAGAAACAGTGGCAGAGATCAAACGTCAGAAACTATTTCTCTTCGACCTCTACGGCTACATTCCTGGTTCAGGCCCCGGCGGCTACTGGCAGCAATATGTCATTCCTACCGGTGTGACAGAACTTTTCGCTACCGAGCTGGGCGATCATTGGTTGGGAATGGATAACGGTGAACAAGATGGACGATATATAGGCAGCTTTGCTCCCCGCCTCTATCCGAAAGCTGCAAATCGCAAAGAGCAATACTTCAGTTTCCAGAATTTCTTCGAAGAAATGGGCAATCAGCTGGGCAACCGTATGGCTACACTGGTATCTCTCAACTACGGACATTATTTCCTCAAAGAGGGACTATATACACTCATTGGTGCAGAAACAGCTCAAGGACTACCCAATTCTCAAGTTTACTACTCTTTTATACGAGGTGCAGGCAAACAATATGGGGTTCATTGGTTCGGCAATGCGTCAATCTACAATCGATGGGGATGGAAAACATACGACCCTACCAAAGAAGCTGATGCAGGACCTACCAAAGGCACGTCACTGAGTCTGCTCAAACGATTGATGTACACACAGCTCTTCTACAACTGCACGGCAGTGGGCTTTGAGAGTTCTATGACCATCGGAAAAGATAAACTCAGTCCCTTGGGAATCATTCAGCAACAAGCAGCGAAATGGAGTGAACGGTATGGCAACCTAGGAGCGATGTACACTCCTGTAGCTCTACTACACGACTTCTATGCCGGATGGACCTTCCCACGCCATTTCTATTCCGACGATGTATATCGGGTATGGGGAAATCTGCCATACGCCGATTCTGACTACTTGACCGATGGTTTGCTCAATCTCATCTATCCCGGCTATCAAGACGCCTCATATTATCGTGATGAGCGAGGCTTCATCGCTCCTACTCCATACGGTGATGTTGCCGATTGCCTCTTGAGTGATGCTCCTATATGGCTCTTACGCCAATATCCTGTGGTTATCGTAGCAGACGAATTGCAACACAGCGCCGAAGTAAAAGACAAATTGGAAGCCTATGTCGAAGCTGGTGGCAGATT
>DAIUBN010000208.1:0-4224 GCA_036846645.1 Bacteroidaceae bacterium
TCCGTAATGGAATGACCGATGATGATTGTCAGAATGTAGAATTGATGGGCTGGCTTTATCAGTTCTACATCACAGACCGTAAAGCTGATGCTGAGATAAAGAAAGGTAAGAAAGGCGGACTAAAGAGCGATGAGCAAGCAGCAGCTACTCAGCTTTTCACTCCTCACTGGGTGGTTCGTTACATGGTAGAAAACAGCCTTGGTCGTATTTGGATGACACTTCATCCCGAAAGTGGTCTTATTAATGAAATGCCATATTACATACCTACTCCAGAAGGACAGACTGATATCATCCCAAGTGATATACACTCAGCACAAGATATCAAATTTATTGACCCTTGTATGGGAAGTGGACATATCCTTGTATATGCTTTTGACTTGTTCACCAAGATGTATGAAGAAGAAGGTGTGCTTCACAAGGACATACCATCTTTGATATTGCAGAACAATATTTTTGGTATTGACATAGACCCTCGTTGTTTCCAGCTTGCAAGCTTTGCTCTGACGATGAAGGCTCGTGCTTATTATAGCCGATATCTTCGTCGCACTGTCAATCCTAATGTTATCGCACTTCAAAAGATTGACCACGAAACAATAGAATCAGCAGGTTATTGGGATGATAACTCTCTGGTTTGGCAATTTGAAAACATCGATACTATAGGTTCGCTATTAAAGATTATTCCTGAAGAATGTAATGCTATAAAGGTTGATAATGGCTTGTTTGGTGAAAACCAGAAAGTGATGAAACGCCAAGCTGAGTTCTTGTCAGGTAGCTACCACTGCGTAGTTACTAATCCTCCATATTTAGGAAAAGGATTTTGTGACGAACTTTCATCATTCATGAAGAAAAATTATCCTGATTCAAAAGCTGATACAATGGTAGCTTTTATGGAACGTCTCGAAACCCTTTGCAGTAACAATGGTAAGATGGCAATGATCAATTTACCATCTTGGATGTTCCTTTCTTCTTTTGAGAATCTTCGCAGATCACTTTTAGAAATGTGCCATATTGATTCTCTTATTCACATGGGCAGAGGCATATTTGGAGTCGACTGGGGCTCAGTAGCTTTCACTTATAGTAAAGGACAAAATAATAATGATGGCTCGTTTTTTCGTTTGCATGAAAGAAATTTCCAACATATTTACTTCCAACATATAGGACAATTATTTTTGCAAGTATTGAAAAATCATTCTCTTAAATATGATTTTTCAACATATAGAGACGAAGACGTTACAAGTGTAGAAACATTTGATTTCCACCATTCAGATAATGGAGTAAAACTATATTATCAAACATCTCAAAAGAACTTTGGAAAAATGCCAGGAAGTCCTATCGGTTATTGGGTAAGCGAAAATATCCGAGAAACCTTTACAAGGAATCGACCATTGTCAGCCGTAGCCAACCCCTGTGTTGGCTTACAAACGGCTGACAATGGTCGATTCCTCCGCTTCTGGTTTGAGGTCGGCACGGACCGAACTGGTTTCGGTCAGGAAAATGCCGCGTCAGCGGCCGAATCTGAAAAAAAATGGTTCCCATATAATAAAGGTGGTGCCTTTCGCAAATGGTATGGAAATCAGGACTTACTTGTTAACTGGGAAAATGACGGATTCGAAATTAAACATTTTGTAGGCCCAAATGGAAAACTTCGTTCAAGACCGCAGAATTTAGAATACTTTTTTAAACCAAGTATTAGTTGGTCGAAAATATCCGCAGGTAGTATCGCTTTTCGTTATTATCCGCAAGGTTTTATTTTCGATGTAGCTGGTACTAGCTTATTTCCTATTGATGATACGAACTTGGAATATTATATGGCTTGTGTTAATTCAACTTCCATAAGAGGCATTCTTAAAGTTATATCACCAACCCTTAATTTTGAAGTAGGCCAAATTGCAACATTGCCAATTCCCGACATAGAAGATAAAGATATCATTATCTCATTAACGAAGAAGTGTATTTCCATCGAAAAAACTGATTGGGATGCAAAAGAAACATCATGGGATTTCGAAAAGAATGACTTGATTGATATCAAAGATTTATTCTTAAAAGAAGGACGGCTAACAGACAATTTCAAATTGTCGCTTTTGATGAATGGATATAAGGAACTATGGAAAGGCCGCTTTATGAAGCTTCACTCAAATGAAGAAGAACTAAATCGCCAATTCATAGAAATCTATGGATTACAAGATGAGCTAACACCCGATGTACCTCTTGACGAAATAACAATTCTTCAGAAAGGAGAAATCAGCATAGAAGACAATCAGATTGTATGGCATGATGACGTAATAATTAAACAACTTATAAGTTATCTAGTAGGTTGTTATATGGGCCGCTACTCTGTTAACAAGCCAGGATTGATAATTGCCAGTCAGAATCAAGATTTAGCTAGCCTAGACCTTGAAGTGGAGGGCATCGACAATGGAATAAAAAGCACTATTGCCATAGACGATGATGGCATTGTTCCTATCATTATGGAAGAAGATTTCTTTGCTGACGATATGGCTCAAAGAATTGAATCTGCTATAAAGAAAATATTTGGCGAAGAATGCTTCAACGAGAATATCAAATACATCAATGGAACATTAGGCGATGATTTGCGTACATACTTGTTTAAGAATTTCTACAACGAACATATACAAATGTATTCTAAGCGCCCTATATATTGGCTGTTCTCGTCAAAGATGGGCGATAAAAAGAAGAAAGGTTACTTCAAGGCATTGGTATATATGCACCGCTTAGAGTCAGACACGTTATCAAAGCTACATGCTGATTATGTACACCCATATTTGAATAAACTCGAACTACAGTTGCGTGAAGCAGAGGAGCAAACCTTGCGCGATGATTTGAGTACAACTCAACACAACAAAGCTTTGAAAGCAGCTGATGAGATGCGTGATAAAGTGCGAGAAGTTCATGCCTTTGAGCAACAACTTGTAGAGTTGGCCAGTCATAGAATCAGCATAGATCTTGATGACGGTGTAAAGACTAATTATCCCAAGTTCTATCCTCTAGTAGAGCCTATTAAGGGTTTAGAAAGTAATGATGATTAATTATCTCTTAATCGAATAGTTATGACGAAAGATGAAATATACAACTTGCTGCATAGCGTAGAAACATCACGTATTGAGCGCACTGTAAGCACTGGCGATATGGATAAGTTCCAAGAAGCCATCTGTGCTTTTAGTAACGATTTGTCTAACTCCCGACAAAATGGTTATCTCATTATCGGAGCAAAAGATAATGGGGAATTGTCGGGCTTGAAAGTTGACGACAATCTATTCAAGAAGATTTCGGGCATACGTAGCGATGGAAATATATTGCCTATACCTATGATGAATTGCGAGCGATATGAAATGGAGGGTGGCGACTTACTTATTGTAGAAGTACAACCTTCATTCTCCACGCCTGTCCGTTATAGAGGTAGAACATTCATTCGCATTGGTCCACGCAGGGATATTGCTACCATCGATGAAGAACGTATCCTATCGGAAAAGCGCATGAGCAATATGGCTACTTTTGATGCTTCGCCTTGTTATAATGCAACAATCAATGATATCTATCTCGATATTATAAAGAATGAATATATACCGAAAGCTGTAGATACAGACGAACTGGAAAAGGACACACGCAACATAGAGCAGCAGATGGCCTCTTTAGGTTTATTTGACATGGAGCATAACTGCCCCACCAATGCTTGTATAATTCTATTCGGAAAGAACCCAAGGCAATTCCTATACGGAGCTTACTTACAGTATGTGCGTTTTATAGGTCTGGACAAAGGTGCGGATATAGATGATGACAAACCATTCTATGAATGTCTCGCCAAGATGATGCCAAAATTGGAAGCTTTCATAGATTATGGTGTAGTAAAAACCAGTCCAGTAGCAGTAAGCACCCTTCGAGAAAAAAATCAGTCGAATTATCCGAAGGATGCTCTAAGGGAGTTGATTCTGAATGCTTGTATGCACCGCGACTACCAAGCAAATATGCCAACGCGTTTTTATCAATTCACCGATCGCATAGAGATAATGAATCCGGGAGGACTGTATGGTAAAGCTCGACCTGAAAATTTTCCAAATGTAAACGACTATCGTAATCCTATTATTGCTCAAGCATTAAAAGTAATGGGTTACGTAAACATGTTTAATCGTGGTGTAAGCCGTGTAAAGAACATGATGATTGATAATGGTAATAGAGAACCATTATTCAATGTGGACAAAATAACGG
>DAIUBN010000209.1:0-4164 GCA_036846645.1 Bacteroidaceae bacterium
TGAATCATACTTCTTTGCCGAATTGAAACGACTCAAAATGATTATCGACAAACTCGAAAATGGAGAAAAGCTTTTCATCATTCTAGACGAGATACTGCGCGGGACCAATTCCGTAGATAAACAGAAAGGCTCGTATGCTTTTCTCAAACAGTTGGTCATTAATGGCGCCACGGGACTGATTGCCACTCACGACCTCCAGCTTGCCACACTTCGTGAAGCCTTTCCCAAATATATCGGAAATCTTTGTTTCGAGGCCGATATTAAAGACAATGAGCTCACCTTCTCCTATCAACTTCGTGATGGAGTAGCCCAAAACATGAATGCCTGCTTCTTAATGAACAAGATGGGTATTGAGGTCTAACGCCTGCTGACGCCGATACGGATAAATACCGGATAATGGTCGGAAGCCATCTTTTCTTCTACCATCTGTTTCTGTTTGACACTATATTTGAAATTCGAATTGGTGCAGCCATAAATATAATCGATGCAAGTACCTTCGCAAGTTTGCCAGGTCGAATCGGTGAAGGGGTGAAAAGCTTTACGCAATATCTTCTGCGGCTCTGAGGTAGGAACAGAATTCATATCACCTGCCAGGAATATCGGTTTATGGAGTTTACCCAAGATTTTAGCCTGAGCCAATATCATATTTGCCGATGTCTTCTGATCTTCTTCTGTAAGAGAGAAATGAGTAGCCATTAATACATACTTCTTGAATTCGACGATGAGCAGCATACGTGGTTCTTCTCTTCCAGGAAGTGGTACACGAGTTACCTTCAGAGGTTTCTCTTTCGATAATATTCCAATGCCATAACGACCACCAGCATAATCAATAGCTGGGCCGTAGATATAATTCATATTGGTCAGCTTTGCTAACTCTTGCAAAGTATATACTCCTTTATTACGAGTTGTCGCACTATCCAACTCTTGCAACGCCACGACATCTGGTGCCACATCAGAAATAACTTTTGCTATACGCCCAAAATCCATTTTGCCGTCCATCCCGATACAGTTGTGGGTATTGTACGACATAATACACAGATTACTAACCACCCGTCGCTGCGGTGTTGCTGCCTTTATCGAAAAAGAAAGCGACAAAAGCAGTATCGTCATTAATACTGATTTCTTCATTTTTTTTAATTCTATATCATCCTACCATTAATAATATACGTTTCGGTATGATAGGCTTCGATTATTCCCTTTTTATATCACTTTGTTCAACGATAGATATCGGACTTCTTCAATTCGATTATTCTTCCATACTTCTCAAGCTCTTTCATCGGCAGATTTTTCTTGTTGCCTACTACTATTATAGCTTTTGGTATACGAGCTACATTGTCTTTGTAGAAAGTGGCCACATCATCGACCGAAATTTGTGGTAGTTGTTCTACTAAATAGGAACGAGGATCTTCGGTATAGCCTTGTCGCTTATAGAAAGCTATCGATTTGCCCACTGAGCGGAAAGAAGGATAGCTGTTGTTAATCTGATTGATAATCTCCTGCTTGATTGTCTTGATATTCTTTTCGCGGACCGGCATATTGGTGAACAACGAGTCGAGAACACCGAGAGCAGAGATTGTCTTATCGGTTTGTGTTGATAGTTTGGTGGTGTATCCGGTAGCATCAACAGCATGTCGTGGATAGTTTGTGATACTATTGCCATAAGCATAGTAGGCATAGGCTCTGAACTCTCTGATTTCCTGGAATAGCAATGACGAGAAACCGTTACCGAAATAATTGCCCCAAAGAACAAACTTCGCCCTATCTGTAGGATTTGGACATGGCTTTAATGTCTGATAAGTCTGAATAATGCTTTGACGTGCCGAAGGCATATCATAGAAATATACCACAGGTTCTGTCACTGCTCGAAATGGACGATGCACATCCGGCCCTGCCTGCTCTGCCTTATCAACAGGAAGCGACTGACTTACCATTTGAGCTACATCAGACGGCTGCAAGTTTCCGCTATAGGCAACAGAACATTCTGTACCGGTAAGCGAATTAAATATCTGCAACAAGTCATCACCTTTGAGCTGTTTCGCTTCATCGATAGACATTTGAGTAAGATACGTCGAACGCTTGCCATTAGAAACTTTCTCGAGCATGGCAGCAGCTATCTCATCGGCATCTTTATCAAAACTTTTACTGCTCATCTTTAAGCCGGTTACAATCTTCTTTAGTGCTTTCTCATTGTTCTTAGGTTGGCGCATCAACTGCCCTAAAAGCCGGAGCGAAGGAGCCAAGTTGCGATCGAAACCCGAAATATTTATTGAGAAGCTCGACGCAGTAGCATCCAAGCTAAGTGTAGTGCCCAACTTCTGCAATGCTCTTCCGAATCTCTGTTTCGACAGCGAATCGGTACCAATCGCATCGAGATATTCGGCAACAGCATCTAGGCGGGCATCAGACAATGTTCCTTTATGATAGATGAGTGATAAAGAAAACAAATCGTTCAAGGGATTGCGGGTGGCATAAAGTGTAGCATGAGGATTGATATTGACCGTCTCTACATCTTTATTAAAGTCCATCAACCTTGGTGGAATCTGCTTGATAGGCATCTCCTCGAGCTTCTTGGCATAATCGGAAGACACATTCATATCCTTCGGCTTGATTGGAGTAAAGTTAGGCTTGGCAATATTGTCTTTCGGATAAGAACCATATTTCTTGCGAAACTTCACATAGTTGTCATTAAAATATTTGTTGGCTACTCTTACAATATCTTCTTTTGTCAATCGGGCGATAGAAGCCTTCTGCGCCAAATAATCATTCCACGTTCTATCTTGTTGAAAGACTTCTCCCATCAGGAACGCCCTGTCTGTAATATTCTCAATCTTGCTGTCGGCATTACGCAGTGCCAGCAATTTCAATGCTTCGAGCGTGGAAGTAGAAAAATCTCCACGTTTCAATCTTTCTACCTGTGCCATACACATCTTCTCGGCCTTCTTCAACGAGCCGAAAGGAACATTTGGAACAAAGCCGAACCCTACGACACCGGCATCAGTCAAAGCATAACGCATGGCCATCGCCATCATCAGCTTATTATTATTGGTAAGCGAATCTAGATAGCCGGTCTTATTATTGTTGCTCAACAATGCAACAGCCAAATCTAAGGCTGGCGCATCCGCCTCTTTCTCTTTCGGTCCACTATATATCAATGCCTCGCCCTTCACAAGAGGTATATGAACTTTGATTCTGACCGTTTCTTGATTGGCAAGCGGAGTTTTCTCTACTGTCTGACGATTGGGGGCGACGCCTCTCACAATCTTGCCGAAAGTCTTTTCCAAAAGAGGAATAATGGTAGAACTATCGAAATCGCCGCAAAGTATCAGTCCCATATTGCTGGCTACATAATACTTCTTGAAGAAAGCTTCCATATCCGACAAACGCGGATTCTTCAAGTTTTCGGTGCTACCGATAATAGGATAGGCGTAGGGACAAGTTCCGAAATAGATGCTTTCTGCCTTTTCGATAGCACTCGTTATCATATTGTCGGCATACATATTTTTCTCTTCGTACACCGTTTCGAGCTCACCTTGAAAAAGGCGGAACACCGGATTGATGAATCGCTCGCTATAGAGTTCTGCCCATTGAGCAATATATTGCGGAGAGAAAGTATTGTAGAATCCTGTATAATCGAAAGAAGTACCGGCATTGAGTCCTGAGCCACCATATTTAGCCACTAAATTAGGGAATTCATTTGGAATAGCATATTGTGCCGCTTTCAGATTAAGTCGGTTGATATCTTTTTGAATGGCACGTCTTCCCATTTCATCTTTGGTCTGAGACAGCAGTTCGTACTTGGCAGCAATCGAATCAAGATAAACTTTTTCTGCCTTATAATTGGTAGTCCCTATCTTATCGGTCCCTTTAAACATGATGTGTTCAAAATAATGAGCAATACCTGTATTGGGACAGTCTTTGGCCCCGGCTTTCACTACAACACCACCAAATACTTTAGGCTGGCTATGATCCTCGTTAAGCCACACGGTCAAACCATTACTCAATGTAGTTTGAGTTACTTTCAATGCACTAGATTCTTGTCCTCTCATCAAAATGAAGGCACAAAGCAAAAACGACAGACAGATAATACGTCTCATATTCATCTTTTATTAATTGATTCACAAAGTTAAACTACGCCTATACTGCAAAAATAATCATTTTTCTTAT
>DAIUBN010000210.1:0-4129 GCA_036846645.1 Bacteroidaceae bacterium
CCTTACGGCAAGAGTACGTACAGAATATGTCACAGGAGGCAAGAGAGCTACGCTGAATACTCCTCCTAATGATCAGTTGCGTTGGGAGAAAACTGCATCGTGGAACTTCGGTGCCGACTTCTCATTATTCAATAATCGTCTCAATGGTTCGTTAGATCTCTATCGCAAGAGTGGTTCTGATATCTTATCGACTACCGATCTTGACCCGACAACTGGTTGGTCTTCTTTGAGAATTAATAATGCAAAGATTCGTAATCAAGGTATCGAACTGCAGCTCAACGGCACTATACTGCCGGCAAAGAACCGTAATCAGGTAGAGGTTGATGCTTCTTTCGGCTTGGCATTCAATAATAATAAGGTAATAGCTATTAATCATGAGATTACTAGTGGATATGAAGCTTTGGAGAGTGATACTTATCACAAAGACAAACCTATTCATTCGCTCTATTCATTAGCTTATGGTGGACTTACTCTCGATGCGAACGGCAATCAACAAGCTAATTTTAAAAAACAAAACGGTACATTGTCTAATGTAGCAACTTACGAAGATGATTTTAAGGCAGAAGATGCAGTATTCTCTGGTGGATTGGATCCTAAATTGACAGCCAGTTTCACTCCCGAAATATCGTACAAAGGATTCTCATTATCAGGTATGTTTGCTTTCTATGGTGGTCATTATATGAGAGTTCATGCCGACGAATGGACAATTAATAGAGGTATGGAATATTCTGGAACAGATTTGCCTGTTACTTATCAATTAAATAGAAGTATGCTCAACTATTGGCGCTCGGGTGAGAAGACGAAATATTTGGCCAACGGTTATGCTGCCCAAAATATGAATATGTCTTCTAGCGACCCTACGAAGTTCGATTTCAATGTGGTTCATGCCGATTATCTCAAACTCCGTACTTTGGTGCTGGGCTATAAGTTCCCTCAATTGCTCTGTCATAAGATTGGTGTAGATGGGCTGAGACTTAGAATACAGATGAACAACGTCTTCACTATTGTTCGCAATGGTGATGGCATCGACCCCGAAGCTGTCGACCCGTTCACTGGATATGCTTATGTAAAGACTCCTAAAAGCTATACGATGAGTCTGAGTGTTAACTTTTAAAAGAAAGATAAAATGAAGAAAATATTATATTTCATGCTTTTAATATTTGTCTTGGCTTCGTGCGACGATAAGTTGGATATCACGCCCAAAGGAATGACAATATTGAATAAGGTGTCCGATCTGGAATTGCTTCTCAATAACAGTATGGATCTTGGTAAAAACAGAGATCTATGTAATGTTTGCAATGAGTGTTATCCGGATGAGAATGTAAACTTGCTCCTAAAGAAGACTAATACTGTGGAGTATGCTATTCTTACCTATGATGAAAAAGTGGATAGGGCTGCTCTGACTGCCGAAGATGGAATCTATTCGGCTGCTTATAAGAACATCAATTATATGAATACTATTCTCGACAAGATAGAGTCTGCTGATGGAGACGAATCGGCAAAGAAAGAAATTGCCGCCGAAGCGCATATCATTAGGGCCTACGAACATTTCTTGCTGGTCAATATCTATGCTCAGCAGTACGATGATGCTACTGCAAAAGATAAGGGAGGCATTCCGTATGTAACAGATATTAATGTGACCAGTACGAAAGAAAAACTTTCGCTCTATGATGTTTATCAGAATATTCTGAAGGATTGTGCAGATGAATATATCAATCTGCTCCCCGATAAATCTACAGTGATTCGTGGCAATAAGGCATGGGGTAATGCCGTCAGAGCTAAAGTGTTGATGCAGATGAAACATTATTCTGAAGCTCTGCCTTACGCTCTTGCATCGTTGAAATACAATGGTGCAATTGAAGATCGTACTCCTGTTATCGAATCTAACGAATGGGCAGTTGAAGAACTGGCTACCGATAACTTATTGTTGATGGAGAATGGTATGGGACTTCCTTGGGGTGAGACAATCAGCTTGGAAACTATTGCCAACTTTGAAGAGGGTGATATCGTCAAAAATTATGCGCTTTGTTATGGTGTCGACCCTGTTTGGAGTCAGGAATATGGCGAACGAATGAGTGGTGTAACCGGCTCGTTACAGTTCTCCAGCTTCGATCTTTATTGGAACAACTGGGGCA
Source organism: Bacteroidaceae bacterium (assembly GCA_036846645.1). Taxonomy (GTDB): domain Bacteria; phylum Bacteroidota; class Bacteroidia; order Bacteroidales; family Bacteroidaceae; genus JAAYUD01. The sequence continues at coordinate 2,136 of DAIUBN010000210.1, forward strand.
TCACTAGTGATAGAATGTATTATACTGCAGCTGAGTGTTATATCCGCTCAGGAAAAATTCAAGAAGGTCTAGATTTGGTCAATAAAGTTAGAAAGTATCGTATAGACCCTCAACATTATGCAGACTTCACAGCTTCTACAGAAGAAACAGCGATGAAACTCATGCAACGTGCCAAATGGATAGAATGTATCGCAACATACGAAAACTTCTTTGATTGCAAACGTTGGAACTCGGAAGATAAATATAAGAAAACAATCACTCGCAATATGCCGGTTGGAGGCAAAACATATACCTATTCTATTGCTCCCGACTCTAAGCTATGGGTGTTCCCGTTCCCTGTCAATGCTACCAGATATAATTCGACTTTAACTCAGAATTATTAATTAAATCATAATATTTATTATTTTGAGGGGTTGCCCTTGCGAAAGGGCATCCTCTTTTTAAACAATTATAATATGAAAAATATAAATCAATCAATTTCTATAAATAACCTTTTTATGATGAGACATCAATACTTGAAAATTGGAGTAGCATTGCTAATGGCAGTGCTGACGGCTGGTAACATTCAGGCCCAGCTTCTTAAGGGCACAGTGAAGAGCAAACATCTGCAAGATGGTGCAACACTTATTTATAATGGAGTCAAAAATGGTGGCCCTTCGTACAGTGAATACATTAAACTGCAGTTTGATGCAAACGGCAACTTTACATTCGATGATAAAGATATGGAACCGCAGTACACCGAGGCAACCATCTATCTGGGCGACTATAGTCGCAACGGTATCTTTCTTCAGAAAGGAAAGACGGCTATGTTTACTGCTGTAGAGAATAAAGATAAAGAGGCTGATGTGACTTATGGTGGTGATAATGTGGCCATGAGCAAATTCAGCAATCTCTTTGTCCGTAGTTTCGAATTGGAACATTATGTAGCTTTCGAAGATGATGATGTCAGGCCGTATGGAGTCTGTATGGCTAAACTTGCCAAATGTTACAAGGAAGTCAAGCAATCGCTTGCCAAGATGAAGAATGCTGAAATGAAAGCCTATTATACGAAATATGCCCGGATAGAAAATTTGTTTATCCAGCTTCGTATAGTTGGAGATACTTTGTATAAAGCAAAAAAAGATCCTGAGACAAATCCTCAATACCTTGCATTGCTGAAACAAATTGATGTGAACGATCCAATGGGATTGAAATGTTCATTGCCACAGTTCTTTCTCTATCATCATATACCTAAAGCTTTGCAAGATTCTTTCGGAGGTGATATGACCGACTATTCGCTGGCATATATTGCGGCAGTCAAAAAATATGTAACTAACGAAGAGGTGAAAAACGCTGTGGCAGGAGATATAGCCAAAGAATACTTCTCATACGGTAAAGGAAATAATGTAGACAAGTTCTGGCCTGTGTATGAGGAGTTCGTTGGCAAAGATTCTAAATTGGCTAAACGCTATAAGGCAAAAGCCGAAGCAGTAAAGAATACGGTGCAAGGGAAGAAAGCTCCCGATACTACTTTTAGTGCACCCGATGGGACGCAACACAAACTTTCTGATTATTTTGGTAAACTGACTTATATAGATGTATGGGCTACTTGGTGTGTGCCTTGCTGCAAAGAGATACCGCATCTCGAAAAGCTGGTAGAACATTATAAGGGTAATGATAACATTCAATTTATTAGTATATCGGTAGATAGCGACCATGCTGCATGGCTTGCCAAACTGCAGAAAGATAAACCGGCATGGAAACAATTCAATCTGAATAGAGAAGAAAATAGAGCTTTCTCTAAATCATGGAACATTGGAGGTATTCCTCGTTTTATCATTATCGATAAGAACGGCAATATCTATGATGCCGATGCTATTCGTCCATCAGATAAAGATATTATCACTACATTAGATAAGTTGATGAAGTAATGAGTTAATAATAGCGGTCTTTAAGATTCTTTTTTTGTCGTTCCACATCCGTGATTCGATCGGCTCACGGTTGTGATTCGATCA
>DAIUBN010000211.1:0-3956 GCA_036846645.1 Bacteroidaceae bacterium
GTTACAAGATTGTTAACGCTTCTAGACGGAAAGATATTTATTGGACATTCAGCAATAATCAATTGATAGACATTATTTGTTACATCAAAATGACAAAAGTATAGCAAAAAAGAAAGAATCCCATAACATCTATCAACATGGGCTATGCCACACGCAGTTTTTCGATGTTAAAGGATTCTTCCTTTTATATATAACTAAATGATAGATTAACCTAACATATAGTTTTCTTTGAATTAGGGACCGAGACGGATTGTACTTTCTTACCACGCCTGGTTCTTCACCATCTTATCAATATCCCATGGACTTGGATCGCCTCCTAGATATTTATGAAACCAATCCAGATGGGCTGCGTAATAGAGAGGCATAGAACGAAGATTGTTGGGCCAATGTCCATCGTTCTTCAAAATAATGAGCCGTGAAGGGATGCCCAATGTTTGCAGCGTACTGAAATATTGTAGACTTTGAGTATAAGAAACGCGGTAGTCCAGCTGACCGGTCATAATTAATGTGGGAGTAGAGAAATCTTTGACATACTCGGAAGGAGAGAACTTTTTGTATAAATCGGAATTCCAAGGCTGACCAGCCAATTCGAAATTCGGGAACCAAAGTTCTTCTGTTGCGCCCCATTTAGAGCGAAGATCATAGATACCCATCATTGAAGCCAGGCATTTGAAACGTTTGGTTTTGGCTTGAAACCAGTTCATCATATAGCCGCCATACGACCAACCCATTGCCCCCATCCGAGTAGAATCAACATAAGAGAGACTTGCCAGTGCATCGGTCACTTTCATCAAGTCTTCGAAAGGTTTGCCGCCCCAATCTTGAGAAATGCCGCGAGTGTACTCTTGTCCATATCCGGTAGAGCCATGAGGATTGGGATAGGCTAGGACATAACCTGCTCCAGGATATACCTGCCAGTCGCCACGGAAAGAATCCATCCACTGCATCTGCGGACCGCCATGAACATTCATAATCAACGGATATTTCTTGGACGGGTCGAAACCATGAGGTTTGACAATAAACACTTCTACCTTGCGACCGTTGGCACCATCAACCCACATTGTTTCAGAAGGACGGATATCGACAGTTTCTTCGAGTTCTTTGTTTAAGAAAGTAAGCTGTGTCACTGCTGGCTTACCAATCTTCTGGCTATAGAGTGCACCAGGCTTGCCGGTAGTGCTATATGTATAGTAGATAAAACCTTTATTGTCGATATCAAAATCGGAAACCGCTTTGCGCTCTACAACAGGTGTCACTTTCTCGTTAGCGATATCTATTTTATAGATAGGTTCGTAGCCTTCGAGTTCGTAAGTGAAATAGATAGATTTAGAGTTCTTGGTCCATTTGATGGCATCAGCCCAATTGTCGAGTTTATTGGTTATGATGCGCGACTCGCCGGTCTGGCGGTCATACAAAGCTATTCTAAACAAATCGGATTCATAACTTTCAACCAACTGCTTGCGATAAGCAATATATCGTCCATCGGGAGAGTAGAGTGGAGAGCCATCCCATGCTTTATTGCTTTGAGTGATATTCACTGCCTGTCCACCGCTAACGGGAACGACAAACAAATCGGCATTTGTATTGGCCTCGGGATGATCGGTGTGATTGGACACATAGCAAAGCTCTTTACTATCGGGCGAGAAAGTGAAGCCAGCATCACCGCCTAAAGAGAATATCGGAGAAACAAAGTTGCCTGGAGTGATATCGGTATAAGTTCCGTTCTCCATATTATATATTATAATGTGAGAGCATTTGCCAGCAGCATACTCTGTCCAATGGCGATATAACAGATGGTCTGCCACATAAGCCTGAACAGGTCCGTTGGTAGCGAGAGAGTCTGCCAATGCATTTGCCTTACTGTCGGCACCGCATTCGGGATAAACCTCGGCAGAGAAAGCAATCAATTTATTATCGGGCGAAACCAACATATTACTGACACCCATCGAGAAGTTGGTGAGTTTGACAGATCTCTTCTCTTTGAAATCATATCGATAAGCCTGAGCTCCATCTTTACCATAAGAAGTATAATAGATACTCGAGCCATCTTTCGACCATTGCGGAGAGAAGCTCTTGCCGTCAGTTGTGATAGCCTGCTTGTCGGAAGCATCGGTGTTCATCACATAAATATTACTGGCCGACTTAACTTGTTTGAGGTTCGCACTACTTTGAACAAAAGCGATTTTGTCTCCACTTGGAGAAACAGTTAATCCGGATACCGACTGAACCTTATAAAGGTCTTCGATGGTAAAAGCTCTTTTTTGTGCTACAGCCGAAACAGCAATCAACAGGCACAACAACATCATAACAGGTATTCTTCTTCTCATCGTATTAATACTTTAAGTTGATTATCAAGGGTCATTTATTAGCCCCTGCAAAGATATGTCTTCCGAGCAATATTAACAAAAAAAATTGAATAATAGTATAAAACTGATTTTTTTTTATAACTTTGTGGTTGAGCTCTTCAAACTTACCGATTTATGACTGTGAGGCTTCGGAACAATATCTTACTTTTCTTAATATGTATTTTCCTAACAGGAACTGCATCTTTAGCAAAGGGCCAGACTAAACAAAGTGGTCCCGAAGACTATATTTTGCTACTTGATTTCTACAGAGGCACTAATGAGTGGGCTAACGGAATCACCAATCATATAACGCAACATCTGATGGCTGCCAAGAAACGTTTCTTCTTGAAGAATCTTTTCGATGCTACAACCGACGCCAATAAGAATAAGGCTAATTGGTGGAAAGATTATTTCGACGATCTGCCTAGCGGGCGTCCGCGAATCATCTTATTGCTAGGCGACTCCGGTTGGATTCTTTATCGGCACTATGTACCTGCCGATTGGCACGACATTCCATGTGTCATTCTTCCGGCAAGAGCCAGCATCGTATCTTTCGAAAATTATTCTCACAACATCGAGATATCCGACAATAAGCTGGTTCCTTTTACCGAATCCATGAAAGGATTCAAAGCTATCGGCCTCAACCATGGCCATTATAACAAACAAACTATCGATTTGATAAAAAGGCTACAACCCGATGTGAATAAGATCGTATTCATCTCGGACAGCAGATTATCGTCTGCCTTTGTCAAATTCGGCATGCAAAAGACAATCAATCTTTATTTCAAAAATCTGAAATATATCACATTAGAGAGAAAAAATTTATCCACCAACGGCTTACTCGACTCTATCCGAAAGTTCGACAAACGAACCGGTATTATCTTCTATGGGTGGTACTCCAGCAATGGGACCACAGACAATGTGGACTATACTAAAAAGATGATCAGCATCTACTCTAAAGTGCCCATCTTCACACTATCCGACTACAAAACGCTGGAAGAGACTTCGATGTGCGGAGGATACTATAATTCTGCCGACATCATCGGAGAGGCTGTATGTGATGTTCTAGACAAGTTCGATAAGAAAGAATACATACCTTGGGGAACAATACAACAGATAGAACATCCAAAAGTATATCTCAATTACCACGCCCTATTAGATAAAGGTATAGATCCCGAGTTGATACCCGACGACGCCGTCGTTTTAGGTCGACCTATTTCTTTCTACAGGCAGCACCGGTTGTCTATATGGCTCGGAGTCATTATCTGTATCATACTTTTTGTTCTTCTATTGAAGTACGCCTGGTCGCAAAGAAAGTTGAGACAAGAGAAAGAGAAAGAGGTGATGCATCTGAAACGCTATGAAGTATTGTTCAACAATATGCCTATCGGCTATCTGAGGTACTACATTTATAAAGACCTCAAACATCCTTTTTCATTTCAGTTGGTCAATAAGAATACCGCCTGCGCCCATTTGCTTCGCGATAAGGACAAGAAAGATATTTTACCGGCACTAGAACAAAAGATATTCACACCAGACTATCAGCTCAGCATTTTGGATGTCGCTATCGGCAAACCATCCTTTTATAGAGATATACAAGTTGAAGAGTTC
>DAIUBN010000212.1:0-3947 GCA_036846645.1 Bacteroidaceae bacterium
ATCTTGATGCCATGAGGAAATATGGTATATCTGTAGAGAATGAAATGATGAGAATCTGTGATTCTAGAGAAGAAGCCATGAATATCACTCCTGCTATCTTAAATTCAGAAAACCGCCCCGATGCTTTCTTCGCTGTAAATGACGAAACGGCAGCCGGAATTCTTGCCACCTGCAAAGAAATGAATATAAAAGTGCCGGATGAAGTATCTATCTGTGGATTCACTAATGGTGCAGTTGCTATCTCGACAGACCCTAAACTCACGACTATTGAGCAAAAAGGAGTTGAAGTTGGCGAATGTGCTATAAAGATATTGCTCGACAAGCTTGAAGGACAACCTGGACAGCCAAGAAAGAACAGAATAGTGAGAACCTGCCTGGTAGTGAGAGGGACAACAAGGAAGATGAACAACGAGAACAGCAAGCCTGTATAGGCCTTATAAGGCTTATGGGGCTTATAAGGCCTATACAGACTAATGACTAATGGCTAATGATTAGAAAAAGAACAATAAAGATAAAACAATGAAAACAAAACCCGATTTAAGCTTTTGGAAGCTTTGGAACATCAGTTTCGGCTTCTTCGGTGTGCAGATAGCATACGCTCTACAAAGCGCAAATATTAGTAGAATCTTTTCTACACTTGGCGCCGATCCACACAATCTTAGTTACTTCTGGATACTTCCCCCACTAATGGGAATATTGGTACAACCTATTGTAGGTTATTTCAGTGATAAAACATGGACGCGCTTTGGTCGCCGTATACCTTATTTATTTATTGGAGCTACCGTTGCTGTCATCATCATGTGTATGCTACCCAATGCCGGCAGTTTCGGCATGGGAGTAAGTGCAGCCATGCTATTCGGCCTTATCTTCTTGATGCTGCTCGACACCTCTATCAACATGGCGATGCAGCCCTTCAAAATGCTAGTCGGTGATATGGTCAACGAGAAACAAAAAGGACTCGCCTACTCTATTCAGAGTTTTTTATGCAATGCCGGCAGTTTGGCAGGCTATCTATTTCCATTCGTATTGGCTTTCTTCGGAATCAGTAATACTGCTCCCAAAGGTATAGTGCCGAACTCGGTGATTTATGCTTTCTATATCGGTGCCGCCATATTGATACTTTGCGTCATCTTCACAACTGTCAAGGTAAAAGAAATGCCGCCGAAAGAATATGCCGAATATCATGGCATCACTGAAGAAAGCGAAAAAGAGAAAGTAAATATGATACAGTTGCTGGTCAGAGCACCCAAAGTGTTTTGGACTGTCGGACTTGTTCAATTCTTCTGCTGGGCAGCCTATATGTATATGTGGACTTATACCAACGGAACAGTAGCTTATCATTTTTTCAACACACCGGTGATAGAAAGTGTAGTGAATGGAGTACATAAAGTAGTGCTCAATACCCAATCTAGCCAATATCAAGATGCTGCCAACTGGATAGGCGTAGCATACGCAGTACAAGCCATCGGTGCTGTGATATGGGCTACAGTAATACCTTTATTCAAGAACCGTAAGTTAGTCTACTCGTTAAGCCTGGCACTTGGTGCAGTGGGCTTTATCTTCATGTCGTTCTCAACCGAACTCTATATGCTATTTATTTCATTTGCACTGATCGGTTGTGCATGGGCTGCTACGCTTGCTTTGCCTTTCACCATATTGACCAATGCCTTGAACGGTTCTCATCTGGGTACTTACCTCGGCCTATTCAACGGAACGATATGCATTCCGCAAATTGTGGCTGCTGCATTGGGAGGAACTATTCTTTCGGCCATCACCCCAACCGGAGCTTTGGCTTGCGAATGGCAAATGATGCTGGTAGCAGGAATATTACTGATAGCAGGAGCTGCTAGTGTAAGTATTATTAAAGAGAAATCGTAACAATACAGAAAGACAGATATGGTAAAAAGAATCATGCAGACGAGCATATTGGCTATTATACTGAGTTGCCAGATACATGCCAAAGGAACTACAGCAACCGACAACTACCCCACTCCAAAAGGAGAATGGGAAGAATGCAAATACTCGCCACATCAGACCGATTTTTCACTATGGGCACCGACAGCAGCACAAGCGAGATTGAAAATCTACTCATCGGGAACAGAAAACCAACTGGTGATGTCGGTACTGATGAAGCCCGTGAAAGAACAAGGCCTATGGATATCTACCATCAAAAAGAACTTAAAAGGCAAATTCTATACCTTTCAGATAAAGAAAGGCGATAAATGGCTCGAAGAGACACCTGGAGTTTGGGCGAAAGCCGTTAGCGTGAATGGACGAAGAGGAGCTATAATAGAGATGAAAGAGACCGACCCATCGGGCTGGAAGCAAGATAAACGTCCAAAGCAGAATAGTTTTGCAGATATCACTATCTACGAGATGCATCACCGCGACTTTTCGGCTAGCCCCACATCGGGCATCGAGCATCGTGGCAAATTTCTAGCGTTGACAGAAAACGGCACCCACAATGCCGATGGACTAAAGACAGGTATAGACCATCTGAAAGAACTAGGTATCACCCATGTTCATCTTCTCCCCTCTTTCGACTATGCTTCGGTAGACGAACGTCACGACGGACAGTACAACTGGGGATATGATCCGCAAAACTATAATGTTCCCGACGGCTCCTATTCTACCAATCCTTTTGTTCCCGAAGTACGTATCAAAGAATTCAAAGAGATGGTGCAATCGCTACACAAAGCCGGTATCAGAGTAATATTGGACGTAGTGTACAACCATACCTTTAATATAAAAGGTAGCAACTTCCAACTCACCGTACCCGATTATTTCTATCGCACCGATTCTAAAGGAAAATATACCAATGCATCGGGATGCGGCAACGAAACTGCTTCGGAACGTCCAATGATGCGAAGATTCATGATTCAGTCGGTGCTCTACTGGGCTCACGAATATCATATCGACGGATTTCGTTTTGATCTGATGGGCATTCATGATATCGAGACCATGAACGAAATACGGAAAGCAGCCACCGCCTACGACCCTACCTTATTTATATATGGTGAAGGATGGGCAGCAGGCAGTCCGGAATATGCAGCAGGCAAACTGGCGATGAAAGCCAATATCTGTAAGATGCCCGGTATTGCCGCCTTCGGCGACGAGATGCGCGATGCCATCCGTGGCCCGTTCAACGACGACCATCAACCGGCATTCCTCGCTGCGCTGCCTGGCAATGAAATGAGTATCAAATTTGGTATTGTAGGTGCTGTGAAACATCCCCAAATAGATTATAGCAAAGTGAACTATAGCAAGAGCGCCTGGGCTATCGAGCCGACACAAGCCATCAGCTATGTATCTTGCCACGACGATATGTGCTTGGTAGACCGTTTGAGAAGTTCGATACCCAACATTTCTGAAGAACAACGCATGAAACTCGACAAGCTAGCACAAACGATTGTGTTCACCTCGCAGGGAGTGCCATTTATGTTTTGTGGCGAAGAGATTTACCGCGATAAGAAAGGTGTTCATAACAGCTTTGCCAGTCCCGACAGTATCAATGCGATAGATTGGTCGCTCAAGACCAAACACAAAGACATTTTCGACTATTATAAAGGGCTGATTGCACTTCGCAAAGCACATCCTGCATTTAGAATGGGAAAAACCGAGGAAATTCAAAATAAATTGCTATTTTTACCAACTAAGGATGAACATGTTGTAGCTTACACTTTGAACAATCATGCCGGAGGTGATAAAGCGGAACAAATAATTGTTGTGTTCAACGCCAACGACAAAGAGATAATGCAAGACACCGACTCTGGTACCTACCATGTATTGTGCCGAGACGGAAGAATAGATATCAACGGGCAAGAGACAATACAAGGAGGAGAAATAACCATTCCTGCGCGTTCTGCCCTAATTCTGTATAAATAAAAAACTTATAATATGATGGAAGTACATTTTCAAATCGATTACCGCACCATTTGGGGCGAAGA
>DAIUBN010000213.1:0-3861 GCA_036846645.1 Bacteroidaceae bacterium
CTGGCACTGATGATGCTGTATCTAGCAGAGGATAGGGTAGTAGAGCTTTTCTTCTTGCTGAGACATACATCGCAGTGGCCGCAGTTGTGTTCGTTCTTCTCACCGAAATAGTGGAGTAACATCCTGCTGCGGCAATTGTTTGTCGAACTGGCATACTCTATAATGGCCTTGATACGTGTTTCAAATCGCTCTTTCCGCACTTCATATACTTCTTGAGGAATGCCAAGCCGCTTTTGTTCGATGCGTGGCAATGTATAGATGATGTGTGGAATCTTCTTGTGAGGAATATAAGAGACAATGCCGCGACGGGCAAACATCACCAATATATGATATACTTGGTCGTTGGTCATTCCGCAACGGATGGCAAGTGCTGTCTCGCTGATAAAGGCATAGTCGGTAAATATGCCGGTATAAGAACGCAGAATAGTCTGAATAAGTCTTTCGGACTGTTCGCCCATTTCGTGAAGCATATACAGCTCTTCTCGTCCGATGATGAACAGCAGTCGCGATGAATTATCTTGTGCTTCAGTATATTCAATGTAGCCCGACTGCGAAAGAATCTTCAAAGCACTGTCGCATGGCACAGGAAAATACTTGTAGCGGTGACAGAAATCCTCTATGTCGAATTCAAACATACATCCTTTTCCATCACCCATTGCTATCTGATAATAATATTGGAGGTTTTCGTATACCTTATATATATAGTCTTTCGGCGGGAAAGTATCAGCTATTCTTTTCATTAGAGTCGCTTTGTCGTGCGACGAATAGAGTGCCACGGCGTATGCCTTTTTACCGTCGCGCCCTGCACGTCCTGCTTCTTGAAAGTAAGCTTCGGGCGAATCGGGCATATCAATATGAACAACGAGACGTACATCTGCCTTATCGATACCCATACCAAAAGCATTGGTGGCAACGATAACTCTGTACTCTCCGGTTTGCCATTTTTTCTGTCGCAAGTCTTTCACGGCATTATCCATACCGGCGTGATAGTAAGTCGATGCGATATCGTTTCGATTCAGCTCGTCAGATATTTCTTTTGTTTTATTTCGATTGCGAACATAAATGATAGTGCTGCCCGCTACGCTTTTTAAAATATGTAGCAGTTCGCCTTTCTTGTCTTCTGTATTGCGCACTACGTATGCCAGATTCTTTCGCTCAAAACTCATGCTGAAGACATTCTCTTTTCGAAATTCGAGTTTCTCTTGAATATCTTTCACAACGCTTTGAGTTGCCGTAGCTGTCAGCGCAAGTATCGGTACGTTGGGTAGCAAGTGCCTGATGTCGGCAATCTTTAGATAAGATGGACGGAAGTCGTAGCCCCACTGAGAGATACAATGGCTCTCATCAACTGTGATAAGACATACTTTCATCGCTTTCACTTTGGCGATAAATAGTTCTGAAGAGAGTCTTTCGGGCGATATATATAAGAATTTGTAATTGCCGTAAACGCAGTTCTCGAGGGCTGTAAGAATATCGTTGTGCGACATTCCGGCGTAGATGGCAGTAGCTAGAATATTTCGTTCGCGAAGATGCTGAACTTGATCTTTCATCAGCGCGATGAGTGGAGTGATAACAATACAAACTCCATCCATTGCGAGGGCCGGTACCTGAAACGTGATAGATTTGCCGCCTCCTGTAGGCATCAAACCGAGAGTGTCTTTGCCTTCGCAGACACTCTCGATGATATCCTCCTGCAAGTCGCGGAAAGAATCGTATCCCCAATATTGTTTCAGAATATCGAGATAGTTCATGGATTCTCGCTCGGCTTAATATCTTCTATTTGTAGTTGTATTTCTCCTCTTTTATGAGTATTCTCTTCGATAGAGTAGCAAATGTCAAACGAACGTTTGGTTTTGATGAGGCGCACCTGCGAACTTTGTCCGAAGGCGATGCCGTTCATCACGTGGCTCGTCTTGTTGTCTACCAATTCCAGTTTAATATGTTCTTGGTCGTGGCCTACCACTTTGCTGGTGCCATAATCATAAACATTGTGAGAGCAGAATATAGGCTTGGCATTGTCGGGCCCAAATGGATTGAATCTCTTAAGGTCGGCACAAAACTCTTTAGTGATTTGTCCGAACTCAATTTCGGCATCAATATCGAGCACCGCACTAATCTGTTTGCTTTCTATATGTTCTTTCACAAACTTCTCGAAACGTTCTTGGAAGATAGGAACGTTCTCTATCTTCATCGACAATCCGGCAGCATAAGTATGTCCACCGAAGTTTTCGAGCAAGTCTCTGCAACTCTCTATGGCTCGATATACATCGAAGCCAGGGATAGAGCGGGCAGAACCTGTTGCCAGGTCGTCAGTGCGAGTCAGTACCACAGCCGGCCGATAGTAAATCTCGGCAAGTCTCGAAGCAACGATACCGATGACACCTTTATGCCATTCGGCATTATACACCACGATAGAACGAGACGAATGCAGTTTCTCCGAACCGGCAACCAATTGGCTGGCCTCTTCGGTCATCGTCTTGTCTAGATCTTTTCGAGTCTCGTTGTATTGGTCTATCGTATTCGCTTTCTTTATCGCCTCTTGAAAATCTTTTTCGACAAGCAGGTCTACAGCTTCCTTACCGTTCTGAATACGTCCCGAAGCATTGATACGTGGACCAATCTTAAAGACGATATCACTCATTGTGATTTCCTTGTCGCTCAGACCGCAGATATCGATAATAGCTTTTAGTCCCACACTAGGATACTTATTGAGTTGTTTCAATCCGTAATAGGTGAGAATACGATTTTCGCCCATAATAGGCACAATATCCGAAGCAACACTTACTGCTACAAGGTCGAGCAAAGGTTCCAAAGAATGGAACTTGATATCGTTGTCTTGAGCAAAAGCTTGCATGAACTTAAAACCTACACCGCATCCCGAAAGGTCGGTATAAGGATAGGTATTGTCAAGTCTCTTGGCATTGAGAATTGCGCATGCCTTAGGCAGCTCGTCATCTTGTACATGATGGTCGCAGATGATAAAATCTATACCTTTAGATTGAGCATACTCCACCTCTTCTACGGCTTTTATACCACAGTCGAGTGCAATAATCAATTTAACGCCTGTCTCGGCGGCATAATCAATTCCCTTCTGGGATATTCCATACCCTTCGTTGTAACGGTCGGGAATGTAATAGTCCAAGTTGGAATAAAATTGTTGAATAAACTTGTAGACTAGTGCTACTGCAGTAGTACCGTCCACGTCATAGTCACCATAAATAAGGATGCGCTCCTTTCGCCCCATTGCTCTGTTCAAACGTTGGACAGCAACATCCATATCCTTCATCAGGAATGGATCGTGCAGTCGCGACAATTGAGGGTGGAAGAAAGAGTAGGCCTCCTCCTCCGTCTCTATTCCACGCAATACCAGCAACCGTCCTAGTACAGGACTTATATTCAGCTGCTTTGATAGCGTTTGGCATGTCGTTTCTTGTTCTTGAGTAATGGTTTGATAATTCCATTTGTAACTCATTATATATGTTGTTTTCTTTCTTTTTCATTGCTATGCTTGGAAGGGGCTTTTTGTTCATACCCGTTCCAATGAATTGTAAAATTACGATATTTCTCTGAATTTATCGTTATATTTCCTCATCTTTTTCTTAGAAATCATTAATTATTCAGATTTGGCCTTTCATTATATGGATTCCGAGTAAACAACTTGTAGGCACTTCGAGCAAATGCTATACATATTATATATAGTAGGAGTCTGCTTCATGCAAGCTGTTTAGTAGGCAAAAGTCTCCATTATGGCGAAATTTGCCCTCCTACGACTTTCATCGGACCTTATCTTCAGCCGAAACGACTCTCTTACAGGTTATTAACCCTGACGTGCTAGGAAGTTGGTACATTCGAAAGGTGCAT
>DAIUBN010000214.1:0-3858 GCA_036846645.1 Bacteroidaceae bacterium
ACGGTAATGATCTTGATATTCTTTGAAAGGCAAGTCGGGAATGATACATCCGTCTATACCGCAGTCTACACATTGGCGGCAGAAATGTTCGAAACCGAATTGCATGATGGGATTGAGGTAACCCATGATGATAAGTGGAATATGAACATGATGGCGAATATTGCGTAGTTGCTCGAAAAGGAGCTTGAGCGACATACCGTTGTTCAATGCATTGGTAGCTGCATCTTGTATCACTTTACCGTCTGCCATGGGATCGCTGAAAGGCATTCCTATTTCTACCATACTCACTCCATGGCTCTCTAGTGAGCGAATCACACTTTCTGTACCGTCGAGCGTTGGTGTGCCGGCGCAGAAATAGATAGATAGAATATCTTTCTTTCCACTACTGAATAATTGATTGATTCTATTCATTATATTTGATTTTTTTGTTCTAGTCTTTTTTTGTTACTGCAAAGTTACTTCAAACCTTGTTGTGTTGTTACTCTTTTTATGAATTCTTCAATTAAACCTACGTTTTTAATGCCAGGTCTGGTCTCGAATTTACTGTTAATGTCAACTCCAGCCCAATAGGGATGATTGAAAAGTTCGAGTTGTGGCAATGTATCGATACTGATGCCACCACTCAGTAGAAATGGAGTTGTATCTTTATAGCTTTTCAAGATTTCCCAATCGAACGTTGTTCCAGCTCCGCCATAGTTTGGTGTCTTGGTGTCGAAAAGGAAATAGTCGCAAGTGCCTCTGTAAGCCTTTACTTTCTCTAAATCTTCTGTATCGGCTATCGAGAAGGCTTTTATCACCCCAAATCCTTTGTTTCGCAGTTGTTTGCATCGTTCGGGCGATTCGCTGCCGTGCAGTTGAATGTTGCCTAGATGGTATTGCTCCGCCTTTTCAAGAATCTTGCTTAGCGAAGCGTTGACAAATACACCGACTCGCTTCTCTGGCGGGATGTCAACATTGGGTACTGCGTTGCAGCATCGGGGTGATTTCGGATAGAAGATAAATCCGATATAATCCACTCCAAGTGCTTCGACGGCTTTGATGTTATTGTTGTCGGTCATCCCGCAAACCTTGATTTTAAGTTTATTGCTTTCTTTCATCTTTCTATGTCAGCTATAAATTCTTTTAGTTTGTCGGCAGGATGTTCATTCTTCATGAAAGTCTCGCCAATAAGGAATCCCCGGAATCCTTTCTGACGTAATTGTTTTATGGTTTCTACATTTGATATGCCGCTTTCGGAAATCAATACCGTATCTTTGGGGAGTAGTTCGGCAAGGCGGAAAGAATTTTGTACGTCGGTGACGAAGCTTCCTAGATTGCGGTTGTTGATACCGACGACATCTACTTCGGGCGATATATATTGCAACTCTTGCTCGCTATGAATCTCTAGCAGTACTTCTAGGTTCATGGCATGAGCTTTCTGCATCAAGAACTTAAATTCATCGAGCTTCAATACCGAAGCGATGAGTAGCACGGCATCTGCTCCAATCTTTTTGGCTTGATAGAGTTGATATTCGTCTACGATGAAGTCTTTTCGCAAGATAGGAATATCTATTCGGCTTCTCACTGTTTTGATATCGTTGAGACTGCCTCCGAAGAACTTCTCGTCGGTGAGAATGGACAAAGCGCTGGCTCCGGCTTCTTGATAGGCGGGTACGATATCGAGAGGATTGGCTCCCTGATGTATCCATCCTTTAGAGGGTGAACGGCGTTTGAATTCGGAAATGATGCCCGACTGTGAGTTCCTCAGTGCTTGCCGCAGCGAGCGACAGGGCACCGAAGTATCTACATGGTCGCGAAGCATCTCTTCGTCGAAGTTCTGTTTCTGAAAGTCTACTTCGAAGCGCTTGTTGGCTACTATTTCAGCTAGAATATCTTTCATCGTCCGGGCTTAACTGTTCAGTTCAACAAATTGTTTGAATGTAGCGAGTGCCTTGCCGCTTTCGAGTGATTCGCGGGCTATGCCAATACATTCTTCGATGCTCTTCTGTGGCTCGATAACACGGATTGCAAATGCCGAATTGGCAATCACAACATTCTTTTGCGATTCCAAAGCACGGTTGGCTAGTACATTATCGAATATCTTGGCAGCATCGGCAGGTGTTTCACCTCCATCAAGGTCTTTATCTGCTACGGTCTTCATACCGATAGATTCGGGAGTATAGATGGTTTCGCTTCCGGAAGTTGCCACTTTGAACTGTGTGGTGAGTGATATCTCATCGTATCCGTCGAGACTATGAACAATGGCATACTTTGTTTTGCCTTGCTGGTAAGTATAGTTGTACAGACGAAGCAACGGCAAGTTGTATACGCCGAGTAGTTGATAGGTAGGCAATACGGGATTGACCAACGGACCGAGCATGTTGAAGAACGTGCGAACTGCCAATGCCTTGCGCACCGGTGCTACTGCTTTTAGTGCCGGATTGAAGAATGGGGCATGCAGATATGCTATATTCGTTTTGTCGATAGAACGGCGAAGTACATCAATATCTTTGGAGAACTTCACACCGTGTTGTTCTATCACGTTGCTGGCACCGCTCACCGATGTGGCGCCATAGTTGCCATGTTTCACTACTTTATATCCTGCACCCGCTACCACAAAACAAGAAGTGGTACTGATGTTGAATGTATTCTTGCCGTCGCCACCTGTACCCACAATATCGATTGGTTTAAATTCGCTAAGGTCTACAGGGACTCTCATCTCGAGGAGTGCGTCACGAAATCCGCAGAGTTCGTCCACAGAGATGTTGCGCATCAAGAAAACGGTGATGAGCGATGCTACTTGAGCTTCGGTATATTTGCCTTGAGCGATGTTTTGAAGAATGGTACGGGCTTCGTCGCGTCCCAGATATTTGCTTTCGAAAAGCTTGTATAATATTTCTTTCATGATAAAGTTATCTTATAGATTGATGAAATTGTTGATGATGGTTTTGCCTTTTGGTGTAAGCACCGATTCGGGGTGGAACTGAATGCCGTGAACGTTGTATGTTTTGTGGCGCAGTCCCATAATGTATCCTTCTTTGCTCAGTGCTGTTATTTCAAGGCACTCGGGCAATTGATCTTTGCTCACAATCCAAGAGTGATAACGTCCTGCAAGCATTTCTTTGCCCAAACCTTTAAAGATAGGATCGGGGGCAACAATGTCTATTTCGCTTTGGATGCCATGATATACTTGAGCCAGATTCTCCAGTTTGCCGCCGAAGGCTTCACCGATGGCTTGATGTCCTAAGCATACACCCAGAATAGGTTTGGTAGGAGCGTACTTCTTGATAATAGGAATTAACATTCCTGCCTCTTCGGGAATACCAGGACCGGGAGAAAGTATAATCTTATCGAACTTGTCGACTTCTTCTAATGATATTTTATCGTTTCTCACTACTTCAATCTCTAGTTTGCTCAATTCTCTGACCACGTGATAAAGGTTGTAAGTGAATGAGTCATAGTTGTCTAACAGCAATATTTTCATATTCTAAGCGTTTTAAATTCAATTTTTGAGAGTTACTGCCAGGTCTATCGCTTTTTTGAGCGCCCCGAGCTTATTGTTAACTTCCTGTAATTCATTCTCTTCCTTACTTCCTGCTACAATTCCGCCTCCGGCTTGGAACCATAATTCGTTATTTCTACTTACGAAAGTACGGATTGTGATAGCTTGGTTCAGGTTGCCATTGAGTCCGATGAAGCCGATACATCCACCGTATGCTCCGCGGTTGTGCGGTTCTATCTCACTGATGAGTTGCATGGCTCTTACTTTTGGTGCACCGCTCAGTGTTCCGGCTGGGAAGGTATCGATGAAAGATCTGATATGGTCGGCACTTTCGTTCAGGGTTCCGTTCACTCTCGATACCAAATGGATCACGTGAC
>DAIUBN010000215.1:0-3836 GCA_036846645.1 Bacteroidaceae bacterium
ATATTGTTGTAGCTGGTTCACTGATGGGAATAGCTTTGCACGAAGGTACTTCATTTCCAGTAGGCAAAGTGGACGTGCTGCACTTATATCCGATGAGTTTCGGTGAATTTCTTGATGCCAGAGGTGAAGGTGAACTGCGAAAATTGCTCAACAAGATGGATTGGGCGATGATTAAGGTGATGAGAACTCGGTATATCAATCTGCTTCGTGAATATTATTTTGTGGGTGGAATGCCCGAAGCCGTACTCTCTTTTTGCAATAATGGCGATGTTGGTAAAGTGAGAGAGATACAAAACAATATTCTTTTAGCTTACGACAATGATATATCCAAACATGCCCCGGCTAATGAAGTGGCTAGAATACGTGCGGTTTGGAATGCTATCCCATCACAATTGGCAAAAGACAATAAAAAGTTCATCTATGGACTGATTAAAAACGGGGCACGTGCAAAGGAGTACGAAACTGCTATAGAATGGCTTAAAGACTATGGCGTGGTGTACAAAATTTGCAGAATAAGTTCGCCGAAGTTGCCTCTGAAAATGTACGAAGATGCTTCGGCATTCAAGCTGTTTGTGGTAGATTGTGGCCTGTTTGGTGCCATGTGTGTCACGCCGCCCGAAGAAATGCTTATCGGAAACAATGTTTTTGAAGAATCGAAAGGTGCTTTTACTGAGGAATATGTGCTCGAACAATTGAAAACGATACCCGATATGCCTGTCTATTATTGGAGTAATAATTCTTCTTCGGCAGAATTGGATTTCATAGTGCAGAAAGGGAATAAAGTTATTCCGATTGAGGTCAAAGCAGAGGAAAATCTGATGGCAAAATCATTAAAGAACTATGTGAATAGTCATACCGAACTTCGTGGTTTGCGGTTTTCAATGTCCGACTATCGTGAGCAGGATTGGATGGACAATGTTCCTCTATACGCTGTGCAGCAATGGCTTGGTTAATGTTAATGTCATAACTTAGAGAGGTATGACATCAATAGAAACGCCATGAAGGCAAGATATTTTCAGTATCTGCCTTCATGGTGATGTATTTTCAGCAATGAATTAGTATCCTATAGTAAATCTTTCTTTATGATGATTTTCTTGTTCCAATTCGTCTACCATGGCGATGGCATAATCTTCTACAGAGATAGAACTCTTGCCGTTGGCATCAACAATCAAATCATCTTTGCCTAAACGGAACTTTCCGGTGCGGCCGGTATTGGTCAATTCGCCGGCAGGTGAGAAGAAAGTCCAATCTATCTCGTCTTCGTTCATCAGGGTGTCGAGGTAGAACTCGCCAAGTGATTTCACTCCGCCCATAATCTCGGCTGGAATAGCGCCAGAGTCAACTACTCTGAGTCCGGGAGCGCAGAACAATGTGCCGGCACCACCTACTATCAGAATGCGTTTGACACCTGCTTTCTTGGCAGCTTCGAGTATCATCGGATAGTTCTTCTTTGTATCCTCGTAGATGTTGGGGTTGGTCCAACCAGGATTGTATGCGCTGATTACGGCATCTTTTCCTTCAAATAGTTTCATCAGACGTTCGGTATCTGTTACATCTGCTTCTACTACGTTGAGAAGTTCACTCTTTGCAGTTACTTTGGCTGCGTTTCTTACAATTGCTGTCATTTGGTGACCTCTTGATAACAACTCGTTGAGAATGGCTGTACCTACAAAACCGCTTGCTCCTATTAATGCTACATTTTTCATCTTTTATTGCTTTTAAATTAATAATCTATTTTTTGTCTTTGACGATACAAAACTAGAGATTCCTATTCATTGCCTCAAGAAGGTACTGATAGGGCAGTTACTTACTTCGATGTAACTATTGGAGTATTCTTATGTAGAAGAGAAATACCAATTTTAAGCTTTACGTTTGTTTAACAGATTCTTTTATTATTGATTCATTGTCAATAGTTACTTTTATAACCTAATATTAAAATTGGGTAGTTATGAATAGAAATGAACCGTTGGATGCTTTGTATCCCGAATGTCCGATACGTAATATTTTATCAAGAATCTGTGACAAATGGTCGTTACTTGTAATATATACACTTGCTCCTTCAGACAATATGCGCTTCAATCAGTTGCAGAAAGCAATTCCCGATGTGTCGCAAAAGATGCTCACAGTGACGCTTCGCAAACTCGAAGAAGATGGACTGCTCAGTCGCAAAGTATATCCGGAAGTTCCCCCAAGAGTAGAATATTCGCTCACCGAACGTTCACATTCTCTACTGCCCTTCATCAACAATCTTATCGATTGGGCAACGACCAATGCGAATGCTATCATCTATGATAGGACATTGAAAATGAATCAGATGTAGAAATAGGAATCTTAACCATGAAAAAGAAAAATAAAAGAAAGAGTTCCTTTACTCTTGACGATTATGTCAAAGCAATGAAGAAGGGCAATAGGGAGGCGGAGAGTGATTTGCTTGGCCCCGGCTTTCATGCCGTTCATCGAATACATGCTTCAAAAAAGAATTATACTCGGAAGCAGAAACATAAGAGTGAAGTGGCAGAATAGAACTTTATTAACGAATATCTAGAATATGGTAGAAAATACTGAGAATTATGGTTTGGACTCACACTGTCTGAATCTACTCAATGAATATAGACGGCAAAAAGACTTGCTCACGATGTTGGGCAATCTTGTTCAAGAGAAAGTGACAGACTGCATCAAACAGAATGGAATAGCGGTGACAACGGTTGAGGGACGAGTGAAAGAAGAGAAAAGTTTGGCCGGCAAACTGTTGCGTAAGGGATATAAGTATGCTGAAATTAACGACATTACTGATCTTTATGGCATTCGTATCGTTACGTTGTTCAGCGACGACGTTGATAAGATTGCTGCTTTGGTAGCCAATATGTTTGATGTAGATTGGCAGAATTCTGTTGATAAACGCAAGATTCGCGAACTGAATACTTTTGGCTATAGTTCGTTGCATTATATATGCCGTGTACCAAAGACGCTTTATTCTAATGCCGATTATCCTGAAATTAATGAGATAGGATTCGAAATTCAGATGAGAACTACTCTTCAGCATGTATGGTCGGCTATCGAACATGATATCCGCTATAAAGGTTCGTATGATATACCGGACGAATATAGCAGAACACTCAATATCTTGGCTGGTATGTTCGAGCTGGCAGATATGGAGTTCAGCACAATACGTACTTCTCTTAGCGATTATCGTCATAAGATATTCAATCTAGTGGGCAATGGTAGGCTAGATGAAGTACCTCTCAGTGCAGAGACGTTCGAAAAGTATCTTCAGATGAATCCTTTCGAAAATCTTAATAAACGTATTGCTTCCATCAATCAGGCAGAAGTGGTGGAAGTATCGCTCATGCCGTATATTGTTCCACTCAAGAACATGGGGATGAAGACATTGGGCGATGTGGAGCGAATGAAGAAGGAGTGTAGTAAAGAGGCTTACGAACTGGCCCGACATCATTTGGGAAGTACCGATTTGGATATTCTTACTTCTGTCGTCGGTATTCAGAATCTCTGTGTCGTTTATACGCTCAGGCAGGGCAAAGGTAAAGATGGTTTGGTAGAATTGTTCGAACTGACTCGCGGACATTCTGAAAATAATAAGAAAAAGGCTGAACAAATTGAAGCTTTGGTCAAGGAGTTATCTTCTCTTTAGTTTTAAATAATAAGACAGAATAATATGAATATAGCAATCTATACTATCGCTTCACCGCTACACAATGCTGAAGCGCTCAATAAAGAGACTCATCAGTTCCTGAATAGTCTAAACATCAACTTCGAGTTGAAAAGTGACGACTTTGCCGATTATGGAAGTCATTCGCTCAGTCTGATATATATCTGCA
>DAIUBN010000216.1:0-3824 GCA_036846645.1 Bacteroidaceae bacterium
GAGCTATGGTATGTTTGCCGTAAACGGTATCCTTTTCAACCATGAAAGTGAACGCCGTGGCGAAACTTTCGTAACCCGTAAGATTACTCTTGCTGTTGCCCGTATTGCATTGGGCTATCAAGACAAGCTATACCTTGGTAATATGGATTCACTCCGCGACTGGGGTTATGCCAAAGACTATGTAGAATGTATGTGGCTCATGCTGCAACATAACAAACCAGAAGATTTTGTCATTGCCACAGGCCAGAATCATTCGGTAAGAGAATTTACCACATTAGCTTTCAAAGAAGCCGGCATAAATATCCGATGGGAAGGAAAAGGAATTGACGAAAAAGGTATCGACGCCAAGACGGGTAAAGTATTGGTAGAGATTGATAAAAAATACTTCCGTCCATCCGAAGTTGAGCAATTGCTCGGCGATCCTTCTAAATCGAAAAAAGTATTGGGATGGAATCCACAAAAGACTTCATTCCCCGAATTAGTACAGATAATGGTACAACACGACCTGAAGTTTGCCAAGAAACTACACATGAAAGCAGAACTCGACAAACAAGACGGAACTTTCATGTAGGAGATATAAAATGGAAAAAAATGCTAAGATATACGTTGCCGGTCATCATGGATTGGTTGGCAGTGCTATATGGAAAATATTAGAGAATAAAGGTTATACCAATCTGATTGGTAAAACGCATAAAGAATTAGATTTGCAGGATGGAGTTGCTGTGAAGACATTCTTTGACACAGAGCAACCCGAGTATGTCATATTAGCTGCCGCCTTTGTTGGTGGTATCATGGCAAATAGTATCTATCGGGCAGATTTTATCTACCGCAATCTTCAGATTCAACAGAACGTGATAGGCGAAAGCTTTCGTCATGGAGTGAAGAAACTTTTGTTTCTAGGAAGCACTTGCATATACCCTAAGAATGCACCTCAACCCATGAAAGAAGATGCACTCCTTACCTGCCCTCTCGAATATACCAATGAACCTTATGCTATAGCCAAGATTGCTGGGCTCAAGATGTGCGAAAGTTTCGATATGGAGTATGGCACCAACTATATTGCAGTAATGCCCACAAATCTATACGGTCCGAACGATAACTTCGATTTAGTGACCAGTCACGTCATGCCGGCAATGATTCGTAAAATGATACTTGCCGATGCACTATATCGTGATGATTGGAAATTAATCCGAAAAGACCTGAACAAGCTGCCTGTGAAAGACGTGAACGGCACATCTTCTAAAGGAGTGATCTGCGAGATGCTCAAAACGTATGGCATATATACTGATAAGTTGGTACTTTGGGGCACAGGCAAACCGCTTCGTGAATTTTTATGGAGCGAAGAAATGGCTGCTGCATCTGTCTATGTACTGGAACATGTAGACTATAAAGATGTCAACGGACTACCCGAAGAAATGCAAGGTCTCACCACATTGCAACTTCACGAGAAGGGATATAAGATACCCGAAGTCCGTAACTGCCATATTAATGTAGGCACCGGCAAGGAGCTGACTATCGCAGAACTTGCCGATCTCATTAAAAAGACAATTGGTTATGAAGGTTCTATCGAATGGGATAGTTCGAAACCCGATGGCACGATGCGCAAACTGATTGACGTATCCAAACTGCACAACTTAGGATGGCATCATCAAATAGAAATAGAAGAAGGTGTCAGAAAGTTGGTAGATTGGTATCGACAGAACTAAGGAATATATCAAAAAGATAATAAAAGTGTGTTGCTAAACACACTTTTATTGTTTAGTATGTGACATATTTATTGTAATTTTGTCACAAACAGCAATGTTAGCTGTAAAACCTAATTAATTATAACCATTTAATAATGAAACGAACGTATTTACTTAGTCTTGCCCTCATGGCTCTCGTAGCTTCGCCTGGTGCATTTGCTCAAAAGAGCATTGATGAAGCTACCCTCAACCAAATCAAGAAATCATACACCAATTCTCCTGCCGACAAGGCTATCAGGAATGCTTTGGGTAGTACCGATCTCAAGTCACTCGCTGTGAACGAGGACAATCAGAATGCTATGGACACACACTTCTCTATCGAAGTGAAGTCGAAAGGTATCACCAATCAGAAATCATCAGGAAGATGCTGGCTCTTTAGCGGGCTCAACACTATGCGTGCCAAAGTTATTGCTAAATACAATCCTGACAATTTCCAGTTCTCTCAAGTCTATCTGTCGTTCTATGATCAGTTAGAAAAATCTAACATCTTCCTAGAACGAATCATCGAGACAGCCAAAAAGCCGATGGAAGACAAGACAGTTGACTGGTTGTTCCACAATGTCATTGGTGATGGTGGTAATTTTACCGGAGTAGCCGACCTTATCTCTAAATATGGAGCTGTGCCTACAGAGGCAATGCACGAAACAAAAAGTAGCAACAGCACTTCTCAAATGAGCAATATGCTCGAATTGAAATTGAAAGAATTTGCTCTACAACTTCGTGATGCCAGCGCTAAAGGCACATCTACCGCTCAATTGGAGAAACAGAAAATCAAAATGCTCGAAACCGTCTATCGTATCCTTGTATTGAATCTTGGCGTTCCTCCTACTCAGTTCACTTACACTATGCGCAACGATAAGGGCGATATTATCTCTCAAGATACTTATACTCCACAATCTTTCCGCGACAAGTTTATCGAGAAAGAAGCCTATACCGATTATTATATGATAATGAACGACCCCACTCGTCCATACTATAAGAACTATCAGGTAGACTATGACCGCCATGTCTTCGAAGGCCACGACTGGACATACATCAACCTTCCTATGGAAGATATCAAAGAGATGGCTATTGCTTCTCTCAAAGATAGCACAATGATGTATTTCTCTTGCGATGTAGGTAAAGAGATGGACCGCAGCCGTGGACTACTCGATACCAACAATTACGATTATTCATCACTGCTAGGAGTCAACTTCGGCATGAATAAGAAACAACGCATCCAGAGCTTCGCAAGTGGTTCAACACATGCCATGACACTCATGGCTGTTGATATCAACAAAGAAGGCCAACCCACGAAATGGATGGTAGAAAACAGCTGGGGAACTGATAATGGTTATAAAGGACATCTCATCATGACCGACCAATGGCTCAACGAGTACATGTTCCGCTTGGTACTCAGAAGCAAGTATGTGACAGACAAGGTTAAAGAAATCAGCAAACAGAAACCTATCAAACTGCCTTGCTGGGATCCGATGTTCAGATCAGAAGAATAGCGTGTAGTATTTCAAGATACACTATAAATAAAGAGAGTGCCGAAAACAGTAATAGAACTATTTTCGGCACTCTCCTTATTTATACTTACCATCTAAAAATCCAATAGATGATGTTTCGAAGCATACGAAACTAGCTCGAGCGTAGTGTTGATGCCCAGTTTTTTAAAAATATTGTATTTGTGAGTATTCACTGTCTTCATACCTATATTAAGATGAGATGCAATTTCTTTGGCTAGCAAACCTTTGGCGCACAAATCGATAATTTCAAGTTCACGTTAGGTAAAGACACTATCCTCTATTTCGGGCTTCGAATCTCTGATGCGATGCACCAGGCAGGCAATGTCCTTACCATAATATTCGCCACCAAGAGCAATAATATTAATGGCATTGCACAACTCTTCTCTAGGAGAATCCTTACTGATAAAGCCATCTATACCAATAGCGATGAGCTTATGCAACATTAATTTACTACTCTCGCCCGATACTACAAGAATTTTGACCGCCGGACGTTCAGTACGAAGTTTGGAAGCTACTTCAACACCGGTCATGCCTGGCAATAAGATATCCAACAACACCATACCGAAAT
>DAIUBN010000217.1:0-3772 GCA_036846645.1 Bacteroidaceae bacterium
CTTCAATGCATCCGACAAATGTTGTTTGAGTGATTCATTTTCTTTATCGCCAATTCCACACTTCTGCACTATCGATTTCATATCTACCGATATCACCGCTGTTGCATCGGCAGGAATAGCATGAGTATACTCAGTCTTCTTGCAAGAAGACATCGCAACTACTACTATGAACAAATAAAGTAAAAGAGAAATTTTCTTCATGTACATCATTTATTTATCTGATTCTTTAAATTCATTATATCGCATGCCACCAAAGCCGCAGTTTCGGTGCGTAGACGAGACGGTCCCAAACTGATGGGAACAAAGCCTTGTTTCATGGCCATATCTACTTCTTCTTCACTGAAATCTCCTTCGGGACCAATCAACACCACGGCATCACTACCCGCATTGAGTTCATCCTTCAATATCTTTTTATCTTGTTCGTAACAATGGGCTATGAATTTCTGTCCACCGAAATCTCGCTTGACGAAATCAGCGAAATTGGTCATTTCATTCAAGATAGGCAACCGTGCCTTGAGAGATTGTTTGATGGCAGACACCACTATTTTCTGAATACGCTCCAATTTGATGACTTTTCTTTCGGAGAAACGACAATTGAGGAATGATATCTCGTCAACCCCAATTTCTGTAATCTTCTCGACCAGCCATTCCATACGGTCCATATTCTTGGTAGGAGCCAAAGCAATGTGCAGATGACCTGTCCAAAGAGGCTCCTGCAAAGAAGACGACAGAATATTCACCGTACATCTTTTATTGGTATGGGCCGCTATCTCCGCTTCATAAAACGAGCCTTTACCATCGGTCAGCGTTATCTTGTCGCCGGTAGTGAGCCTCAGCACACGAAGACAATGTCCCGCTTCCTCATCAGGAAGCTCATTATTGATCAGTATGTCTGGAGTATAAAAAACATGCATTATTTCTGTACTCCTGCCGGAGTCTTTTTATATCTGAATATGATGGCGAATAGAACACCAACAACGAGGGCATAGCCTGCAAAGATGAGCCATGATGTAGTCCATCCCGACATCTGCGAAGCAACCTCTGTCTGTGAGTAAACGTACTTGTTGACTACAGCCTGAGCCCCCAGCGTACCGATAGTGGCACCGATACCGTTTGTCATCAACATGAACAAACCCTGAGCACTCGAACGAATATCTTTATCTGCTATCTCACTATCCACAAAGAGTGAGCCCGAAATATTGAAAAAGTCGAAAGCCACGCCATAAACAATCATCGACAAGATGAACATCCATACACCCGATCCCGGATTACCCAGTCCGAACAATCCGAAACGAAGTACCCAGGCAAACATTGCTATCAGCATCACACGTTTGATACCGAAATGACGCAAAGCGAAAGGTATGAGCAATATACAGAGTGTTTCGCTCATCTGCGACAACGAAATCAATGCCACCGAATGCTGAGCGCCGAAAGTATCAGCATATTCTTTAATCGCGGCAAAGCTATTGATGAAAGGACTTGCAAAACCATTGGTAATCTGAAGTGAAACACCTAGTAACATAGAGAAAATAAAGAATATTGCCATCTTCTTATTCTTAAAGAGCAAGAAGGCTTTCAATCCGAAAGCATCGATCACACTCTTCTTCTCTGCCTTCTTCGAAGTAGGGCAAGCTGGAAGTGTAAATGAATAAATACCTAGAAGAAGTCCGATGACACCAGAAACATAGAACTGCTCATACATACTCTTGATGCCGATAAAATCGACAAACAACATTGAGCAGATGAAACCGATCGTTCCGAATATTCTGATAGGCGGAAAATTGGTAACAGTATCTAGTTTCGCTTTATCGAGCGAGGTATAGGCCACAGAATTGGACAATGCCAAGGTAGGCATATAAAAAGCCACGGCAATAGAATACAATGAGAAAATTCCGAAATGCATATCATAATTATCCGGTGCGCCAGGCACAAAAGCATCAAACAGACCAGCCGATATAATAAATATTGCACAAAGCAGATGACAGATTCCCAAGAGCTTCTGAGCAGGTATCCATCGGTCGGCAATAATACCCATAATGGCAGGCATAAAGATTGACACAATACCTTGCATCGCATAAAACATTCCGATATTGTCTGCATGTCCATTGGCAGCAAGATAACCTCCCATGGAAGTGAGATAGGCTCCCCAAACGGCAAATTCGAGGAAGTTCATCACGATTAATCGCAACTTCATATTATTCATCGTATTATTCTATTTTTTTCGTGGTGCAAAGATAATGCAAGTTGAGAGCAGAACAAAACAAAAAGGTCTTATTTTATCAATTACTTTCACCTTAAATAACATAGATGAGATAGGGACAAAAAAAAATTGCTACCTATCGCAGGCGGCAATCTTTATTAACCTTAAATCTAATACCATGAAAAACACAGTGCAAATATAGAGAGTTTATGTTATACAACATGATATTTAGAAGAAAAAATGCATTGTTTTAACTTCAATTAATAATTAAGAGTACCAATTTAAGATAAAAGAGCATACTATTAACACGGAAAGGCCGATTAATTTTCATCAGACAAAAATATCTCTCAATATTTTGTCATTCTATTCTTCTTATCTATCTTTGCCCCCACTTAATAATAACAACTATGATAAAACGAATTCCTCATACCTATGCTATCATATCTTCGGTAATTCTGATTTGTGCTCTTCTTTCATGGATTATTCCAGCTGGAGAATACAACAGGCAGACCATACAGGTCAACGGAGTGGACCGTACCGTAATAGTCAACGGATCTTTTCATGCCGTAGATGCTACTCCGCAAACTTGGCAAGTATTCAGTGCACTGCTCAATGGCTTCGAGAAGCAAGCAGGTATTATTGCCTTCCTTATTATTATAGGTGGCGCATTTCAGATATTGAATAGCAGCCGTTCGATAGATGTCGGTATTTTGTCGTTTCTCAATTTTACAAAAGGGATGGAGCGACACCGATTGATCAAGAAGATAGGTGTCAATAATGTTGTCATAGCTTGCATTATGACCATCTTCAGTCTGTTTGGCGCCGTATTTGGTATGAGTGAGGAAACGCTTGCATTCATTATTATTATTATTCCACTAGCAATATCGATGGGCTACGATTCTATCACCGGTCTTTGTATGGTTTATGTAGCTGCCCATGTCGGCTTTTCGGGAGCTATACTCAATCCTTTTACTATTGGAATCGCTCAAGGGCTATCTGATCTTCCGCTATTTTCTGGATTCGAATATCGTGTATTCTGCTGGTTGATCCTCACCACACTCCTTATTATCATTGTACTTTGGTATGCTGCCAAAGTCAAAAAGCATCCCGAGAAGTCGCCCATGTATGCAGCAGATGCCTATTGGCGCAATCGGACTTCGGATAATGCCCAACAGATAGAATATAAAACAACTCGTTCGGCATACATTATTTATATATTGTTGCTATCCGCACTGTTCGTCTTTTCTATCAATTACCCCGAAAGTACTTTTTCTCTAGGCAAACTCTCGACAGCTTGGCCTGCTATACCTATATTAAGTGTCCTTTTCATGATACTCGGATGGCTCGGACTCCGTAAGTCCAACCATTTCTTTATCCTTACCATACTAGGGTTCACTATACTCTTCCTTATTGTTGGAGTACTGGGTCATGGATGGTATCTTCCGGAGATTTCTGCTATCTTCCTAGCCATGGGCGTCATGGCGGGCTATGCCAATGATACCAAGACCAACGATATTATCAAGCAGTTTACCGACGGTGCAAAAGATATGCTTTCTACGGCTATTGTCGTCG
>DAIUBN010000218.1:0-3758 GCA_036846645.1 Bacteroidaceae bacterium
GCACAACTTTTTAAACATCAATATATTATCTTTTTAATTCCGCCAACGGGTAAACACGTTTATTTAGTGAATTCTGAACACTTTGGGAGTAGACGAAAATATAATTACTGTGCTTCTCTATATAGTTCAGCACTTCTTTGACTGTTGTATTATCTGCTTGAACAGAAAGCAATTCGGTCTTTTCATTCCAAGCCACGACAAGACCACCGTAGGCAGGAAGAGCGTATGCAAAAAACATATTAATAGCTAAAAAGACTCCAAATCTTTTCGCTATCAATGAAAAAAAAGCCTTCATTGACATAAATATTCTATTAGGTTAACGATTGGATATATTATCCTTTAAGAGACATTCGATGCGGATAGATACACTGATATTTATCCGACTTACGTATTAATCTAAAACGTTTCTTCTTATTTTCATTGGCAATCATTTTTAAGGTTTAACGCAATCATTATTTTAGAAATACTTCCTTATGATGATATACAATGTTTATCGGCACTATCGGTTTGAGGCAAGTCAACACCTCGCGCAAACTATCTTTCAGTTCCAGCTTGCCATAGATTTTCTTGTTATTGAGAGAAGGCAGGCAATGAATAGGTCTACCATAATATATACTCAAACGGCGTGTCAATGTAGCAAGACTTTCGCCATTGAGTACCAACATGCCATCGGCCCAGCTCACGTATTCGTCGACATCAACTTTGGTCTGCGCTGTGATAGAACCATCCTTAATACTCAACATATCATTGGGCATCAAGATAGCCATACGCGACTTCTTATCGGTGACTTCTACTTTGCCTCTGACCAAAACTATATTGTTGGCGCCCATATTCTTATAAGTGCAGATATTGAATTTTGTACCCAGCACACGCAGATTGAACTCGTCGGAAGACACTATAAACGGATGTTTGGCATCGTGAGCCACATCCATCAGCACCTCGCCACGAGCGAAGATTCGACGAGTGTCACCATTAAAGCGACGCGGATAGACCAATGAAGATTGCGAATTGACATTGAGTACCGTACCATCTGATAGATTGACACGAACTCGTTTGCCATCGGGAACAATCAACTTCTGCATATCATTACCTTCGACCGAAGCAATAGACTTGCCATCTACTGTAAGGTGACCATCAGAATCGTATTGGAGAACAGCACCCGTGGATAAAGGCGTAGAACTATTGCCAGAAATCAACGTTACATTATTCACCTGAATACGGCTGACTTGTGAAGCCAAAGCCTCCACATCTGTAGTGGCAACAGCATCTTTCGGCATCAAGAAATAAGTGGCAAAAAAGATAATGATCAACGAAGCCGCTATAGATGCCGAAGTGATATAAATACGTTTCAGACGATGCTGTCTCTTCTCGGCAGCTATCTTCTGCCACGTTTTCTTCTTAATGGAAGATGTGACATCCGAATCATCGGCAGGCATACAACTATTCCAGAAGAAATCCAGTTTCGATTCTTCTTGTTGTCCGGTAGAGTCATGAACGGTTCTCTCTTGAGAATTGACTTCACCAAACTTACCTGCTAATTTTTTAATTTCTTCCGAATCCATATTTATTATCGTTTCTAATATAGCAGACGCTATATTTAATTAAATCTCCTATTCGATAAGGGCTATATTTTGACATAAATGCATAATATCCCTAAGAATTAACATTTTAATGCAAATATAGAGATTAAAAAAGAATATAGAATAGATTTTCTCGCTTTTATTAATAGAAACAAGCTTGCATCAGGCCTATAAAGCATATAAACCTTATAGGCCCAATACAAACTACTGATGCGACAAAGGAATATAAAATCCGGCTCCCAGATTGAAGTCGCGGGCATATCCTTTGCTATAATCATTCAAATCATTAAGACCACGAACAACAGAACAATCGCCCAAGTCGAGCCTATAAGTGCCATCTTGCTGACGAGAAGCCCGAAGAATGGGATACACGGCATTATATTTGAGCAGAATCTCATCGCCTTCGGTATCGGGAATATCGTCATTGTCGACATAGATATAACGACCTTTCAGCCATGCAGCATCTATATTCTGATCCATACGCACTGTGAGGTAATTCTTTTCGGTGAGCGTATTGGTAGCATCGGTCACAGTGCCCGTCAGTCTATCCTGATATTCTTTACCGGCGAGCAGCGTACCATCGTTGATGTAGCGACCTACCGCTTTGCCTTTAGCATCTACAGAATAGACCGCAAAGAAACCACGAAAATTGAACTTGCCATCAATCTTATAGGTTCTAGTTCTATCTAAAGAGCGAACAATATAATCGGTGCGTCCGTTGGTGAGTTGCACTTTCAGGGCTCTGACCAAAGCTGCATCGGCCTTGTTCTTGCCCTCTTTTACCTCGACAGCCTCAACAGAAGCCACCTTGCTACTACCCTTGTAGCCCTCTATCACTGCTGTGAAATCTGATACTCCCTTACCCGACACCATCAACATCGGCACCCATTTTGGATTTTCGTCCACATTGGTAGGCGGAACCCCCTCGCCCAAGCGAATATCGCCGTAGGCAGAAGGCATCGTTATCTTGGTGTGAATATCGGTATGTGCTCTACGTCCCTTGCCAAATACGTTCCAAGTGTCGAGCACATTCCAATCGACACTGAACACCTTGCCGCTGACAGAAGCCGTGCGGACATTGCGCAAGGTATTCTGATTGAATGTGACAGGAGCGATATCATTTTTGAAATTGACATTCTCGTAACGGGTTGCTTCGGGGTCAATCTCGGCAGTATGGAAGTTGTACGTATAACCCTTGGGACAATCGAGATGAAAGAAATCGGCTATATACGACTCATCATCATCGATACGAATGAGTGCTGTAGTGCGGCGATAATCGTTGAAGAAATGCGTACCGCCATTCTGCACCTTGTTAGAACTAGCCTGAATGAGCTGAACGTTCTTTGTCGCATCGAAATGGAGCGGTTTGCCATAGCCCACGATATGGCCCATATAACCTAGTTTGTCGTAGCTGACAGTGTTGTGAGCCGGTGTAGATTTGTCCCATTGCTGTTCGGGATTGGTGTTGCTGCCCAAAGTATTGGGATAGCCGAACTCGGGCATGAGATCTAAACCGTGAGCGATATATCCCATACTGAGCGGATCGGCGTGATTGTGACTGGCGCAACGAGTGCCGTAGAACATCCACAATGTGCGCAGCGAATCGCGCATCAACGCCAGTCCGTAGGCCGAACGGTTTTCGGAAGGCTGATTGAGTTCGCCATACTTATTAATCACCTCACGAATCTCGTTTTGAATGTTCTCGGGATTCTTGGTGAAGATATCATAATGGATATTACTGATATTCTTTCCTTTCAACAGATAAATCATCTGAGCCATACTAGTAGTGTGATATCTGTTGAAGCCATAAATCAGATTGTTGGTATATTCGGGAGTGCCCAAAGGCTGACCGGTCAGTCCCGTATCGCCGATATGGGCATCGTACTGATTGGTGAACAACAGCGGATTGGTTTCGAACAATTTCTTATAACGAGGATTATTCATCAAATCGGGGTCGATATTGCCAGCCAAAGTACGACCGTCGGGCATCTTATAGCCATTGAGAATCTTGGCAATATAGAGCCAGCTCGATAGCCAGCTACTGTTATAACCTATTGATATTTCATCACCCTCACCGTCACGATTGATGCGGTTGACCATGTAGCGCATCACCGAACCGCCGTCGCGCTTGCCCACATCGTGCCACTCGCAAGCTCTATTCTTATAGACCGTATTGAT
>DAIUBN010000219.1:0-3736 GCA_036846645.1 Bacteroidaceae bacterium
CACGTCATCGGCGGAGGCTCACTCAACCGTTTCATGAATCAGCTCACAGCCGATACGATAGGTATACCAGTTGTTGCCGGTCCGTCGGAAGCAACTGCCATAGGCAATACACTATTGCAAGCCAAGGCTGCCGGACTACTCAAAGATCGTTGGGACATTCGCCGCATCATTGCCAAGGCCTTCAAAGTAGAGACCTTCTATCCACAGAAATAACATCATAATAATAAAACAACAATTACCATGAAAGAAGAATTAATCAAAGAGGCCTATCGCATCGCAAAAGAGAGATATGCCGCCATTGGAGTAGATACAGATAAAGCTATCAAGCAATTGGAGAACACTCCTATCTCGCTGCATTGCTGGCAGGCCGATGATGTTGTCGGCTTCGAGCGCAACGAAGCCCTTTCGGGTGGCATACAAACTACTGGCAACTATCCCGGCAGAGCCCGCAACATCGACGAAGTGCGTGGAGATATCAAATTTGTGAAGAGCCTGCTGGCAGGCAAACATCGCCTCAATCTGCACGAAACATACGGCGACTTCGGCGGAAAGTTTGTTGACCGCGATCAAGTAGAAGTGAAGCATTTCCAAAGCTGGATTGACTGGGCCAAAGAGCAAGATATGAAACTAGATTTCAACTCTACCTCTTTCTCCCACCCCAAGAGCGGCGAACTGTCGTTGGCAAACCCCAATAAAAGTATCCGCGACTTCTGGATTGAACATACCAAACGTTGCCGTCGCATTGCCGATGCCATGGGTAAGGCTCAAAACGATCCTTGCATCATGAACATCTGGGTTCACGACGGTTCGAAAGACCTTACCGTAGAACGCAAACGTTACCGCGAGATATTTGCAGAAAGCCTCGATGAGATTATGGCAGAGCAACTGGATGGTGTAAAGAACTGCCTCGAAGCGAAGTTGTTCGGTATCGGACTAGAGAGCTATACCGTAGGCAGTCACGATTTCGTCTCAGGATATTGCGCTACCCGAAAGTTGATGTACACTCTCGACACCGGCCACTACGAACAGACCGAAAACGTAAGCGATATGATAGCATCATTGCTTCTTTTCGTTCCCGAACTGATGTTGCATGTCAGTCGTCCGGTACGTTGGGATTCGGACCATGTGACGATAATGAACGACCAAACTCTCGATCTCTTCAAAGAACTCGTTCGTGCCGATGCCCTCAACCGTGCCCATATCGGCTTAGATTATTTCGATGCTTCTATCAACCGCATCGGAGCTTATATTATCGGTACTCGTGCCACTCAGAAGTGTGTACTTCAAGCCCTGCTCGAACCGCTGCCCAAACTTCGTGAGTATGAAGATGGCGGGAAGAACTTCGAGCGTCTTGCTCTGATGGAAGAAGCCAAGAGTCTGCCGTTTGGCGCCGTATTCGATTACTTCAACCTGAAGAATAATGTACCTGTTGGCGAAGAATTTATCCCTGCCATACAGCAATACGAAAAAGATGTACTATCTTGCAGAGGATAATCAAACTGCATCATACGATTAGAACATTATGGATATATTCATTGGTTTACTCATCATTGCTATCGGAAGCTTCTGCCAGTCCAGTTCGTACGTTCCTATTAATAAGGTGAAGAATTGGAGCTGGGAAAGTTTCTGGTTGACACAGGGCGTATTTGCCTGGCTGATATTTCCTTTGCTGGGCGCATTGCTCGCCGTGCCATCGGGGCATCATCTGCTCGAAGTTTATACCGCACACCCTATAGATACGCTATGGTCTGTCTTTTTCGGCATACTTTGGGGCGTTGGCGGATTGACATTTGGATTGAGTATGCGCTATCTGGGAGTAGCTCTCGGACAATCGATAGCCCTTGGCACCTGCGCCGGACTAGGCACACTGCTCACCCCAATCTTTACCGGTAAGACAGGCGATTTGACCATGCCCGTTATCGTCGGCGTAGTCATCACCCTGATAGGAATAGCCATCATCGGCATAGCTGGAAGCATGAAATCGGCCAATATGAGCGAAGAAGAAAAGAAGAAAGCCGTGAAAGATTTCAACTTCACAAAAGGTATACTTGTAGCATTGCTCGCCGGATTTATGAGTGCATGCTTCAGTATCGGACTAGGTTTCGGCGAGAGTCTTTGCTTTACTAATACAGCCGATATCTACAAGACATTGCCCGCCACATTCATGGTCACCTTAGGAGGATTTCTCACCAATGCGGCGTATTGCTTCTTTCAGAATACGAAAAACAAAACATGGAAAGACTATGGCAAGACATCACTCTATGCCAACAATATCTCTTTCTGTGCTCTCGCCGGATTGCTCTGGTACAGCCAGTTTTTCGGATTCAGTCTGGGCAAGGGATTTCTCACCCAGTCGGCCGTACTACTTACTTTCTCTTGGTGCATTTTGATGTCACTCAATGTCACATTCTCCAATGTTTGGGGCATCATACTCAAAGAATGGAAGGGATGCAACACAAAAACTATCGCAGTATTGATTATTGGATTGATTGTACTCATCGTATCGTCTTTCCTGCCTCAATTACTGAACAATAATATGAATTAACTTGAAGAAAACTTCGTCGGTTCATGAAGAAAAAGTGAACAGATAAAGAAGACTTCTAAAAATAAAGCTTTGATTTATTAAAATAAAGCTTGTATTTATTAAAACAAAGGCTTTATTTATTAAAATATAAGCTTTATTCTTAGAAGTATTCATGAAGCGACGAAGTTTTATACAAGAAGCGAAGCAAAACATATCATCTATCGACGGGTTTTATATAAAAGAGAACAGCATCCAGATAGGATGATTAAGAAGAAATAAGAATTAGTTATATAGCGTTTTATTTAATAATTAAGCTGAATATGAAATCAATATTAGAAGAATATCCTCAACTAGCAGAGGAAGTAGCAAAGGTATCAGAGACAGCGGGATACCTTTGGCAGAAAGGTTGGGCAGAGCGTAATGGTGGCAATATCACATTGAATATCACCGAACTGATAGACATAGACAAGCTGAAGACGATGACCGCTATCGGGCCGAAGACGGCTATCGGCATGAAGCTGCCTTATCTCAAAAATAAGTTTTTTTTCTGTAAAGGCACCAACCGCCGCATGAGAGACCTGGCTCGCTGGCCCATGGACAACTGGTCGGTGATAAGAATCTGCGACGACTGCGAGAGCTATGAGATGATAGCCGACAACCCAGTGAAACCGACGTCCGAACTGCCATCTCATCTTGCCATACACAATTATCTGCTCAGCATCGGCTCTTCTTATCGGGCAGCCATTCATACTCACCCCATCGATTTGGTTGCGATGTCGCATCACAAACCATTCTTACAGAAAGACGTGCTCAGCAAACTTCTGTGGTCTATGATTCCCGAAACGCGTGCTTTCTGTCCCAAAGGACTGGGCATCATTCCCTACAAAATGCCGAGTAGTCTCGAACTGGCAGCAGCTACAGTAGAGGGACTGAAAAACCACGACGTAGTGATGTGGGAGAAACATGGTGTAGTAGCTATCGGCAATGATGCCCTCGAAGCTTTCGACCAGATAGATGTGCTATCTAAAGCAGCCCAGATCTATCTCACTGCCAGAAGTATGGGATTCGAACCCGAAGGTATGACCGACGAATCATTAGAAGAACTGAAAGTAGCATTTAATTTGCCGGGATAAGCAATAAATAACTATCTTTGTGGCATAATAAATTGTATAACACAAATATCCCGATATGTCTACTATTGCCCCTTTTGCC
>DAIUBN010000220.1:0-3700 GCA_036846645.1 Bacteroidaceae bacterium
CATCTTCTGTTATGTCAGTACCGAACAGGGTACAGCCGACTTTATGAGTACTTTCTTGAGCCAGTATCATGGCATCGATCCGCAAGGAGCAGGAGCTCATGCTGTCAGTTACTTCTGGTTGTCGATGACATTCGGTTGCATCTTGGGCATGATACTTCTTAAATTTATAGATAGCCGTAAACTGCTTTGGAGTTCGGGCTTCCTCACAGTTATCCTTTTGGTTATGGCACTGTTCGGCAACACTTCAATGTCTGTCTTCGCTTTCCCTGCAGTAGGTTTCAGTATCTCTATGATGTATTCTATCGTATTCTCTTTGGGCATGAATACCGCTCCTTCCAATCATGGTTCGTTTGCCGGCATCCTTTGTTCTTCGATAGTAGGTGGAGCCATCGGACCGCTCATCATCAGCACACTTTCCGATCTCTTCTCGCTACGTGTCGGTATGTGCTTCATCTTCCTCACCGTAGGATACATGACCTTCCTCGGTTTCTGGTCGAAACCATTAGTCAACAACAAGACGATAACAATAAAAGAACTGTTTAGAGCAAAAAAATAATTCAAGTCTCATAGACCGTTGATTTAAATATCGTGGGCCTACGATTCAAATCTCGAACACTGTCGAAAGAAGTCTCATAATCAGTCGATTAATTCGTCAATACGATTCAAACAAAACGTATGGACCTTTCGGATGAAACGTCTTGATAAAAAAATATTTTCTTCAAGACGTTTTTTGTACATCATCAAGACGTTTTTGGGGGGTGATATTTAGTGTCCTGCTTTGACATTATCTATATAATATACTTCTTGCTGCACTTTCTCGTCGCAGTTCTTTAATGGCGGACAAGCTTGTTGATTGGGTGTCTGCCGATTGGGCAGATTGCGGTATTCGCCTGTCCGGAATGAAATGCGATTTACAGACTTGACAGCTTCGTGCAACTGACTTGTTGCTACATCACGACCATTAAGAGAAAGACGGAAGGTGCCTAGACTATCGGTATCGATGTGTAGCGCGACTTTATTCCATTCGCCCATCTGATAGGTGCCGACAGGCTTGACATCCGAACCGGTATAGATTAACAACTCGCCTTTCTCGAAAGACAGACTGACAGCACGGCTGCCATGTTCGTCGGTCACATCTACCTGAAACTTGCCGTCGTTCTGCCTCTCGGCATAGAAGTCGAATGCAATATCGGCTTGCTTCGATGTTTCGAATACTCGAATGGCCCGGGCATAGTCGTATGCGTCTTCGTCGGTCAACTTCAGACTTTTATTATTGGCTGATGGGAAGTTGGCTACACTTACTTTGGCCCATGAAGGACAATACAGATTCCAATCGGGAACTGCTGCTCCACTATTCAAATCGTTGAAGTTGTCGTCTACCTTACCTACGAAGGATGTACGCAACGGAAGTGGCACGCGGCTCACCCAGATATCTTCTTTGTTCACGCTATATGTGAGCCACATATCATTATCGGGAGGCGTTTGCTCTCCCTCGGTGATGCCGCGGGTATAGTTCGGTCCGAAGTCTTTGTTCTCGCCAAAAAAGCGACGGGGCGGCACTTCTCCATGAACCACTCCCATCTTGTCGAACAATATGCCATCGTCACTGCTGATGGCTATCAGGGGATAACGATAGGGCTGCGTCTCCATCGGATTGTAGACCATAGCATATCGTCCGTCTTTCGTGCGTTGCCCCCAGTTCTTTCCGCCTGCCATAATCAGGGTTGAGGCTTTGACAGGAGTAGACCAGGTATCACCATTATCGAACGACAATGCCGTCCATGATTTCTTCCAAAGTGCCACAACAGCACCATCTTTGCGGTGGAAGTACGACAATGCCTGGACCGTATTGATAGAATCTTTGAGATGATAGAAGCCATCGAGACCACGATCTTCGTCCACCCATTGCAGCGTCTTCAGCTTATCGGCAAGCAATGACTTGCAAGCCGCCACGAAGCCCTTGTCTTTGGAGCGTGTATAGAACGGATAAGAAGTATTCGATTCGTTCCAATCGGTATGAGACGAATAGCGGATAAAATAAATCGGTCCGAAACGTCCATCCTTATAAATCTCGCGCACCACCCTGCCGATGCCGCCTTTTTTGAAAGGATCATAGCTATGGCCATAGAATGCTACGGTGAGCAACCTTCTGTCGGGAGCCGTATAGAATCCCATTCGCTGGTGCATGATGTAGCCATAATACCCTTTAGGGAAAGTGACGCCCGCGGGAGCTTTATAAACAGGAAAGGCAATGACCGGCTTAGACCAGTTGCGACCGTCTTTGGAAGTCACGATGAAAGTCTGTCCGGGTGGTTGCTGCTCGTCCTTGGGATTGCTCAGATACTGAAGGTAGAATGTACCATTCCAATAAGTCAGGTTGGGGGCATGATTGTAGGTCCACCCGAAACCCTCCGTCTCTTCGGGGTGGCTTCTGTTGGCACGCATCACTTGAATATTCTCTACACCTATTATATAAGGTAAAGCCCCATCGTGAACATTAGGGTTGGCTATAGCGCCACCAATATAGCGCACCGGCTCCGACGCCGTACCAGTTTGCCCGACAGCATAAGTTGTCGACAACAAGAGCGACGAAAGTAAAATCGGTTTGAACAGATTCATACAATTCATAGGAATGGATTATTTGATTTGACCAAGCAAAGTTATTAATAAATATGAATTCGAATTGTGGGTATTACAATATTTTCAAACAATTAAGACACCATCAACGAATTAATTATTATATTTGTCGCCAATATGGTATTTTGAAAGGTAAAATCCCTTTATGTAATCACTATTAATGTATTAAGAATAGTATGATAGACAATAAGCAATTCAAAGCCATCTTCGAACAATACTTCGATTCTATCCGGCTATACATATATTATAAGATTGCCGAAAAGGAAGCCGCCAACGATATGGCGCAAGATGTCTTCATGACAATATGGGAGAAGCGCGCCTTTCTGAAAGAAGATAACATCAAGACATTGCTCTATAAGATTGCATCGGGCTACGTTGTAGACTATTATAGAAAGTGTGATGTGAAAGTAGACTTCAGTATATGGCTGAGATATAATTCGGAAGCTCCGTTATCGCCTCAACAAGAAGCCGAATATAACGAAATGATGCAACGCTACTCTACTGCTCTCAACGAGATGACTGGATTTCAGCGCGAAGCATTCATGATGAACAGAGAAGAGCAACTCACTTATACCGATATCGCTTCACGTCTTAATATCAGCATTAAAGCTGTGGAGAAGAGGATGAAAGGTGCATTAAAAATTATCAATAAGAATTTACAGGCCATATGAAAACATTGGATAAAAATATTACCGCTATACCGCAATGGGACGAAAGCGCACAGGAGATATGGGATAATAAATTTAAAGCCCTTACAGAAAATAGTGAAACTGTTGCTGCTTCCGACATTCCGCTGGAGCAAAGCCGATGGAGAAGAATATCTTTGTATATTGCTTCGGCTGTTGCTGTGCTCCTTATCGTTTTCTCGGCTACAGCCTTCTTATATACAAAAGATATCAACACTGCCCGCGGCAAGATGATTGAAATATCGCTGCCCGATGGTTCGGTGGCCCAGCTTTCGGCAGGAACATCTATCAGCTACAAGCCATTGTTGTGGTGGGTTCGCCCGTCGGCTACCTTGTCGGGACAAGCTTATTTCAGCGGCAATCATGCCAAAGGTCTG
>DAIUBN010000221.1:0-3621 GCA_036846645.1 Bacteroidaceae bacterium
GACTCACCCAATCGCGGAGTCTATCAGGATGCGGTTTGTATATCTTAGAGATAGCGACATAAATATCGAAGCAATCGTTCAGCTCTTCCTCCTTGCTATTAGGTTCGAATATGATTCTTACGGCCAATATATCATATATTTCCTCGAATGGAACATGCTTGTTCTGCATTTTATTCCATATCGAATAAATAGATTTCACCCTTGCAATAATATGGTATTTAAGTCCCATTTTATCGAGTTGGGTTCGTATAGGAGCAGTAAATTCCTGAAAGACTTTATCACGTTCTGCAGCCGTAGCACTCAATTTCTCTTCCAGTTCGGCATATTCTTTGGGATGCTCATATTTAAAACTCAGATTCTCTAATTCTGTCTTTATCTTATTCAATCCAAGACGATTGGCTAGAGGAGCATAAATATATAATGTTTCACCGGCAATTTTATACTGCTTGTTGAGCGGCATAGAATTGAGAGTGCGCATATTATGAAGTCGATCGGCTATTTTAATAAGAATAACTCGAATATCATCACTCATTGTAAGCAATAACTTACGGAAGTTCTCGGCCTGCGCCGAAGCCTTATCACCAAAAATACCGCCAGCAATTTTTGTCAAGCCATCGACAATCGTCGCAATCTTATGTCCAAATATATTTTCTATATCTTCTACAGTATAGTCTGTATCTTCTACTACATCATGTAACAAAGCAGAGCATATTGAAGTAGAGCCTAGCCCTATTTCATTACACACGATTTTAGCAACAGCAATGGGATGCAATATATAAGGTTCGCCCGAGCGACGTTTAATGCCTTTGTGAGCTTGATTAGCAAAATTGAAAGCCTTGGTGATAATTTCCACACGTTTCCGGTGCTTCGTCTGTAGATAGTCGTGAAGCAATTCCTGAAAAGCGTCATTTATCATCTTCTCTTCAGCTAGTTCTTTCTGATTTCTTTCATCTGCATTATCCATGGGCATTCTTTTTCTTTAACGCAAAGATAACACAAACCGATATGTAACTTATCTTCGCTTATGCAAAGATAATGTAAGATGTGACTAATACAAAAATTTATTCAAGAAAAATTAATTTTTTATTACTCTTAGAGGTCGTCCTATGGGGCATATAAGCCTTATTAGTCTTATAAGCCCCATACAAGCTCCATAAAAGCACGACTGTCTATCGTTTTCTAATCTTGAGCTTTTTGCCCGCTCTAATGGTATTACCTTTTATCTTATTCGCTTTTCTCAGCTGCTTCACTGATACATGGTAGCGTTCTGCTATATCCGAAAGTGTTTCTCCACTCTTTATAGTATGAGTTTTACTTTTCTTAGAGTTTCTTCTACCATGACGTTTAGAGCGTGAGCTATAAGAATGACGACGTGAGTATTTCTTCGAACTATGCTTATAGTAGGTAGGCTCTGCCGAAGGCTCAACTTCTACAGTGCGGCGGTTTGCCAATAACTCGTCTGCCTTATAATTATAGATAGAGTCCTTATTATCGATAAATCTACTGATATCATTAATCGGCAATTTCAAAGAGTAAGAATGACTATTTCCTGGAATAATATCGCGTTTGTACTGCGGATTCAGGCTCTTTATCATCTTCTTGTCAATATTGAGCACAGCAGCAATCTGGTCGAAATGCAACTCTTTATCAATCTGAATAGTATCTGTACTGATAGGAATATTCGTTTCCATCGGACAAATATTATGATTGCAGTAATAAGTCATCACATAATTGGCAGCGATAAAAGAAGGAACATATCCTCTCGTTTCGCGAGGCAGATAATTATAGATGGCCCAATAATCGGTTTTGCCACCACTACGACGAACAGCCTTATTGATATTGCTCGGTCCACAGTTGTAGGCTGCAATCACAAGATTCCAGTCATGATATATATTATATAGGTCTTTCAGATAACGAGCAGCGGCCCAAGTAGCCTTAATGGGATCACGGCGTTCGTCTACCAGGCTATTGATTTCTAGTCCATACTGTCTAGCAGTATAAGTCATAAACTGCCACAATCCAGCAGCACCTACCCGAGAAACAGCCCTTGGATTGAGCGACGACTCGATGACCGGCAAATATTTAAGTTCTAAAGGAAGATCGTAGGCATCGAGTGCCTCTTCAAAGATTGGAATATAGAAATTAGCAGCACTCAACATGAATGATACCTGATTTCTCATTCTAGTCGTATACAAGTCAATAAACTTGCGAACAATATCGTTGTAAGGAAATTCCATTACTGCCGGAATCCTTTGAAGACGATTGATATATACCGAATCTGCAAAATAAGGATTGAGTGGCGAAGTACTACATTCCTTCTGCTGATCGATAAAGTTCTTCACCTGCCAATCATTCAAAAGGCTATCCAGCGGATAAGTCATACTTGTCGGAATTTCAATCTTCTCAGATTTTGTTTTTCCGTCTTTATTGATTGTTACATCAACTGTCTGTGCTTCAATATGCGATACTGTTACTACTGTGAACAGTAGAAATGGTAGAAAATAAGAAAATCTTTTCATGCTTTATAAAGTACTCCTATATTAGTTCGTTTTCAGAATCGAAGGCTACATTGAATGCCGTATGCTCTCTTGTCGACTGGTGAAACGATATTTTGATTATTCATTATTACTGGTTCTACTTTCATGCTCAAGTCGGGCGAAATATCGAAATTAGATAATTCCGCATCGACGTATGCATCAATAATAGAAACGACATATACACCGATAAGTGCAAAAATACTCAAATCGCGATAACGACGGTACAAGTCTTTTCTATTCTTTAAGATAGTGGTGAGCTGAGTCGTCGAATAGTTAGCATACGACGGTATCAGCTTTTTATAGCTATTGGTGTTACTATTATTATCGAGAAGATCGCGATAGCCCTGAGCATAATCTTTATACATGTTATTATTCCAACTTAGGGCGTAGGCACATCCTGCCAATCCTCCATATACGATAGGCAACTTCCAGAACTTTCTATTGTATATCTGACCTGCACCAGGAAAAATCATAGCTAGCCACGTAGCTTTTAATGGGTTGGGGTTGAAAACCTTCTTCAATTTCAGCGAATCGAACTTCAGTGTATCATTGCTTGCCTTAAGTTTCTTCTTTTTGCCCTTCGTCAACAACTCACCCTCGGCAACCGTATCGGTAGGCATCGTAAAGCGCACTCTTGGTCTCGTTTTGGTAGCCGGTTTATTTGTTTTAGTCGTATCAGCCGGGAAAGGCATAAAATCAGAATGGCCAAATGCATTTACCTCCGGCAGAAGCAAGAGGACAAAAAGCACCACACCCACACACCATTTATATTTCAAATTGTTATTCGTCATTCATTATTTATTAAGACTGTCGAATATCTCCATAATACGTTCCAGCTCTTCCTCACTGCCGAAAGATATACTAATCTTTCCTTTACCTTTATTAGAGCAAGTCAGTTGTACGTTTGTTTTGAAGAAGCCAGACAATTTCGTCTTCAATACATTAAACTCTTCAGGTAGTTTCCCACTTCCCGCAGGTTTCAACTTTTTAGTTCCGCTTTTTATGGTTTCACCTTCAGTGAGCGACTTCACCATCTCTTCGACTTTGCGCACCGAATAGCCATGTTGCTGAATCTCATTAAACA
>DAIUBN010000222.1:0-3616 GCA_036846645.1 Bacteroidaceae bacterium
AAGACCAATGTCGGCAAGAGCACACTGCTCAACCGACTTCTTCACGAAGATAAAGCCATCGTAAGCGACATCCACGGCACCACGCGTGACGTCATCGAAGACACAACGGAAATAAATGGCATCACCTTCCGCTTCATCGACACAGCCGGACTTCGCTCTACCGAAGACGCCATTGAGAAATTGGGCATAGAACGCACATACAAGAAACTTGACGAAGCGGCTATTGTTATCTGGATGCTTGATTCCGAACCATCGTCAGACGAGCTTAATTTAATGCTAAAACGTTGCATAGACAAAAAAGTCATTATCATATTAAACAAATGTGATAAGAAAGCTCTGAATATTGACCAAGAACCATTCGAAGGAAAAGCGTCAGTTATCCCTTTGAGTGCCAAATTCGGAACAAACATAGAACGACTTGAAGAAGCACTATACAAGTCAGCCGACATACCTGAGATAACAGCCAACGACGTCATTGTCACCAATATCCGCCATTATGAGGCTCTTAGCAA
The DNA here is from genome assembly GCA_036846645.1 of Bacteroidaceae bacterium. Classification (GTDB taxonomy): domain Bacteria; phylum Bacteroidota; class Bacteroidia; order Bacteroidales; family Bacteroidaceae; genus JAAYUD01. The sequence goes on from DAIUBN010000222.1 coordinate 513, forward strand.
ATCGTCTGAAAGCATAGCGCGTGTCATTGAAGGCCTCAATCAAAATCTATCAGGCGACCTGTTGAGTGAAGACCTCCGCGATTGCATCCATACGCTTTCCGAAATAGTTGGTGGTGAAGTAACATCCAACGAAGTACTCCATTCCATATTCGAAAAATTTTGCATCGGTAAGTGATTGATTATCAGTAACTTATACCACTTTGTTGTAACTAATAATAACCTCCTCATTTTGAGGGGGTTTTCTTTTTAACACTTACCAGTTGATATTTGTTGGTATCAATTATTCCATATACTTTTGGCTCAAATTTCATTCCTGCCCCTCAAAAACGAGCAACAGTTGATACAAATTTGTAAGAGATGATACAACGTGAGACGCTGTGAGAATCACAACTCTACGCCACTCGTCTATTATGGGTACAATCGTGAGACGCTGTGAGACGCTATGAGACGCTATGAGACAAAAGTGTAGACTTAAATAGATACCTCATATGAACATCATCAAGCATTGTAAGTGTTGTGGAGTTCAGTTCGTTGCGCATAGAATGGCAACGCTGTACTGTTCCAAAGCATGCAACGCAAAGGCAACAAGAGTTCGTAAAAAAAAGAACCTTGAGAAAGAGTATCAAGAGCTCCAAGATGACATAGAACTGTCACAGGAGACAACTGCTGCTCCTGCCGAATTTCTAAGCCCTGCTCAAGCAGCAATACTGCTTGGGGTTAGTCGTGCTACCATATATAGGTATGCACTTGCCGGGACTATCAAAGCTGTTCAATTTAGAGGTTTGACTATTATTAGAAAGTCTGATATCGAGAAGGCTTTTGACAATGCTCCTGACTATAAGAAACGCCCATCGTTTAGCAAGAAGAAAGAAGATTCAGAATACTACACTACCAGTGAAATCTCAGAGAAATATCATATTAGGCGCAAGGCTATTTTAGCTCGTTGTGAACGTTTCAACATTCCTAAGGTCTATGAAGGACGTAATACCTTCTTTAAGAAGGCTTACGTTGATGCTCATTTTGCTGAGTTGATTGAAGAAATCGACTTGGCCAACTATTACACAACCCAGCAGATCATGGAGAAATTCAACATGTCGAAGCCCAATGTCCTTACCTTCGTATATAGGAATAATGTTCCTCGCATTAATCGTGGGAAATTGGTTTATTACTCTAAAGTCCATATCGACAATTATAAGCGAAAAGGTGAAGATGTAGATGCTAACTGGTACAGTTACGATGAAATAAAAGAAAAGTACGGTCTCAGCATGGACCAAATAAGTTATCATATACGTCATGAGAATATAAAGACGGAGAAGCGTGGAAAGTTCACCATGATATTCAGATCTGAGTTTGATGAGATTGTAATTAAAGGAAAGTTCGCAAACGTAGAACGAGACCCTGAGACAGGAAGGTTCAATTTTGAGAACAAGCCAAAACTTATCCCCCGAACCAAAACTGATAAAGCCAAAGTTCCAGATACACCTGATGGGTATTTCTCAACAGAAGACATAAGTAAGAAATACTCCATAAACGTCAGACATGTGCAGAAAATAACCAGAGAAGCAAGAATCCCCAAAATATCATTGGGAGGATTCAACTTCTTTGAGATACCAAGTGCCCTTGCTCTTTTTGGGGCTACACAGCTTCAAGATGGAGTAAAAGAATGGATTACTCCAGAGGAAATGGAAAAACAATATGACATGACCCCAGTAGCCCGGCGTTCATTCACCCATCGACACAACATACCTTCAAAAGTAGAGTTCGGTAAGATATTCTATTCAAAGACGCACATAGACAAGGTGAAGCATTTGGACTTCAAAGGTAAGGAGAACTACTATTCAGTTCAAGAAGTAATGGATAAATACGGTTTGAGCAAAGATATGGTATTCTACTACTCTAACAAGAAGAAAGTTACAAAAGCAAGATGTGGTCAGCAAGTATATCTGCTAAAATCAGAAATCGACCAATTTATGGTTGAAAGAGCCACTAAAGACGAAATGCCACCACTTAATGAGACTTAATTGTAAAATGATTTCCTTGCGTGATAGTCAGTATAGTATCATTTCGGACTTTTGCACCCTAAAATAATAATTCATAAACAAAATATTATGCAGTATTGTAAGACAGTAACACTTAGACAACGACCGAGGCGCAACGGCACGCTATCTCTGTTTCTTGAGTTTTATCCGGGATACAGAGACCCAAAGACGATGGAATTGATTCGTCGTCGTTCGTTAGGCATTTATATTTATGCCGAACCTAAAGACCAGCTCCAAAAAGACTACAATGCCACTATGTTGGAAAAGGCCGAAGCTATCAGATGCAATATCTTTACTGAGATTATAAATGAAAAATATAATTTCTTTAGTAAAGGTCGTACTAAAGAAAGCTTCTTAGATTACTTTGATGATTTATCAAAAACAAAGCACGCTAAATGGCTTTCGTCATATAAGCACTTCGAGAAATTTTCTCATGGCAAATGTAGTTTTGATGAATTAAGTGTTGAATTCTGCCGAAAATTCATGGAATACCTCATGGATGCGAAAAGCTTATCCACAGGCAAACCACTTAATCGCAATTCTGCTGCCGATTATTGGATAATCTTCAGGAACGCACTCAATCTTGCTTATAGAGATAGACGCATCAATGAAAAGATTGTCGATTTCTTGGATTATATAAAGTGGGTTCCAACAGTAAAGGAAAGTTTGACCATTGAAGAAGTGCGAAGTCTTTATCACACACCATGCCCCATCCCCATAATGAAGAAAGCCGTTATTTTCTCTTGTCTTACAGGATTAAGGCGAAGCGATATCATCAATCTAAGATGGGAGAATGTTAGAAAATACGCTGATGGTGGCAGATACATACAATTCATCTGTCAGAAAACGAATGTACAAACCACGGTACCTATAAGTGATGAAGCTTATCAGTTAATTCTACCTGAAACAAATTATAGAGTATTTGAGGGTTTCACTAAAGAAATGAGTAACAAAGATATGCGAGTATGGTTAAAGGAATCAGGTATTACTAAGCACATTACTTTTCACTGTTTCCGCCATACCTATGCTTCATTACAGATGGAGTTAGGTACAGATATTTATACT
>DAIUBN010000223.1:0-3592 GCA_036846645.1 Bacteroidaceae bacterium
AAGGTGTAGATCTCGGGGGTTGTCGTGTAATGATGAGGATGACAAGTATGGGGGGTGGAAACATTTCGCAGCAAAGCTATTTCCAATCTGATATTTCGTTCACCAAGAATAAGGCAGATAATAATACAACACTGGCCGGCTTGGTCAATTGGAACTACGGATTACACTATCAGTTCCGTATGTCTGATAGCTTCAAACTCTTGGTTGGCGGACTCACCGACATGAATTTGGGCTTCATCTATAATCTTCGAAATTCCAACAATCCGGCATCGCTCAGGGCATATATCAATCTTGATGCTTCGGCGGCTGCAATATGGCATTTCAAAATCAAAAGAACCCCTATGGTGCTGAGGTATCAAGTCAATGTGCCGATGGTGGGGGTGATGTTCTCTCCCGAAATGGGTGAATCGTATTACGAGATATTCTCTTTGGGACATTACGATGGAACAATCAAAGTGACGTCTCTTCACAATCAGCCTTCGCTGCGGCAATTTCTTTCGCTCGACTTGCCATTGGGCAGTCAGCAGATACGTCTGACCTATGTAGGCGACTTTCAACAATCCAAATTGAACGGACTGAAAACCCATATCTACACTCATGCTTTGATGGTAGGTTTTGTCAGAACATTCTATAAGGTGAGTAGGAAAGAGGCTAGGCGCTTGCCGGCATCGCTTAGAGTATATTAATAATCAATGTCAATGAAACATATCGTATACCATATTATATTGCTTTCAGTACTGGCCTTCGGCATGGCAAGTTGCATTACCGAAAAACAGTATAGCGACACGCCTCAAGGTAACTTTGAGCAGCTATGGAAGATAATGGACGAGAAGTATTGTTTCTTCGACTACAAAAAGGTAGATTGGGATTCGGTACATACCGTTTATAGCAAGTACATCACATCCGATATGAGCGAGGATGCTCTTTTCGAAGTACTCGGCAATATGCTTTCCACTCTCAAAGATGGTCATGTCAATCTTTACTATTCGGGCAATACAGCCCGCAATTGGAGTTGGTACGAAGATTATCCCCGCAACTTCGATGCAACAATTGTTGATGGCTATCTTGGCACTGATTATCATGTGGCTGGTGGATTGAAATACAAGATACTCCCCGACAATATAGGATATGTATATTATGCCGATTTCTCTCAATCGATCAGCAATGGCATTCTTAATGATATGCTTTCCTATTTCGCTATCTGCAACGGTATTATTATTGACGTCAGAAACAATGGCGGCGGCTTGTTGACCAACTCTTCGACTTTTGCTTCACATTTCACCAATACTAGTGTCCTGACTGGCTATATCAGGCATAAGACAGGAACAGGGCACAATGACTTCTCCGAACCATTTGCTATTTATCTCGACCCTGCCGATGGCATACGTTGGCAAAAGAAAGTTGTAGTACTCACCAATAGGCATTGCTTTAGTGCAACCAACGATTTTGTCAACAATATGAATTGTCTGCCCAATGTTACTCTGCTTGGTGATAAAACAGGTGGTGGTAGTGGCATGCCCATCACCTCCGAACTACCAATAGGATGGACTGTTCGTCTTTCGGCAAGTCCGTATTATGATGCTTCAATGAATCAGATAGAGTTTGGTATCAATCCCGACATATCCGTCAGTATGTCAACCGAAGATGCCCTTATTGGTAAAGATACGCTCATCGAGGCAGCCCGCCAACTGCTCGGCAAATGATTCTTTTGTACCAATAATTCTTATTATATTGAATAATCTTCAATTACTTTTGTCCATTTCAAAAAAATGACTACCTTTGCAGCGGTCAAAAAAACCAATTTGCGGCTATGGCGTAATTGGTAGCCGCGCCAGACTTAGGATCTGGTGTCGTGAGACGTGTAGGTTCGAGTCCTATTAGCCGCACAAAAAAGCCTCTACAACACTTGTAGAGGCTTTTTTGTCAATTATAGTCCCCATAAAATCACGCCATCTTTCTAAAATCTGTTGGCGAAAGCGGAGTTGTCTTTTACGTAGGCTGCACTGAAAGATACTACTTTGCCGAAGTCTTTCTCTGTCGGATCTTTCGTTAGATACTCTTTCACACCTGCCAGAGGATTGTCTGTATTGGCAGTGATAGCGTTGTCTTCTCCTATATTAATAATGTGGATGCTAGAGTTGGCCAATACAGCAGCTGTCTTACCATCTAGTGCGGCAGAAGAACCTGTATTGAGGGCTGTTTTGACTGCTGCTTTTACTGTTGCCCAATCTATATCCGACTCAACCAGCAGAATAATTTGTCGGCCGAAGCTCACGCTGTTCACATAAATCTGATTGTCGGCAGCTTCCGTCACAGCTTTTTCAGGCATATCCATCGACATACTGAAGAATACCCTGCTCACATTGAACATCCCCAAGGTACGATGTGTCTTCTGCAACTTGTCGGTCTTCCCCAAATAATAGTTCAAAGACACATTTTGACCAAACAGATTATTGAGCACCGAATAAGAATCAACCGTTGTTTCCGATGTCGACAGTTCCTGACTCTGCGAAGGCTTGATCAGTTTTGCCGCTTCACTGGCAGCCGAAAGCATTGTTTCGAGCGAAGGCTTTATCTTCGACGACTTGGCTGTTGTAGACGAGAAGCTCACGGTGATGCTTTCAAAAGGAGTCTTTCCATATTGATAGCTATCTTTGTTGAGGGTGGTGGCGTCTATCACCTTACCTAGATATATCTCTGAAGGAACTTTGGGAACAAATTTAAGAGCGGTATTGTCATTACCGGCATAGACTGCCATTCCGCTGAGCAGAAACATTGCTGCAATAGATATTTTCAGTTTCATATTATTCAATTATTAGGATGAATGCGTTATTCGAAAGTATAATTCATTTTGACCCATACTACTTTTGTGGCGCCGCTGGTCGAAGCTAGTGCCTTGTCGGCCGAAGTCAGTCCATATTCTTGTCCGAAAGAAATGAGTTGGCGTCCGCTTCCATTCACTTCCTGACGGTAGCATCCCATACAGATAGTCACACTGCCATTGGTGGCTTTACTTCCACATTCTATCCATTGTTGAGTTGTCTCATTCTGCAAGAACAATTTGTTGCCTTCCCACTTTGTTTTAAAACTTTCAGTCAGGTCATATTGTTTGCCTATGGTGAGCACATCATCTTTGAAAAGCAAAGTCTGTGGAGCAGCCAGCTCCAAGCGTTTTCCGAAGTAGTTGGTCACGTCGCTGCTTGTTCCAGCCTGGCTCTTGCCATCGTTAGAATAAACAGTAATTTCGGCAGGCAGGGATGATTTCAGTTTCATCATCGACTGCGTTTTCTGAGCGGGCTCATCATTATTGTCTTTCGAACATGATGCTAATGAAAGGGCTCCTACTAAACAAAGCAATAGCAACATGTTTAGTTTGCCTTTACACAAAGGACTTTTTCTTCGATTTTTTCTCATAATCATATTATTATATTTATACCAACTAAGGTTTTATTCAATTATTGGTCAATGCTTTTCTTTGCAGTAAATATCATATCCCCTGAGGAAATCGTATAATTTCATTGCAAATATAGGAGCGTAGAGGGTTTAAAACAATAAACCCTAATGTTAAATCTTATATTTTATGCTCTACGCT
>DAIUBN010000224.1:0-3564 GCA_036846645.1 Bacteroidaceae bacterium
AGAGGTGTATAGTTAGTGGTATAACTGCTGTTATAGCCAGGGAAGAACCATTCGTAGAATTCCACACTATAAGTACGGAAATCATCTTCGTTTCTCCAATATCCACTATTATCTTCCACGTTGTCCAATTGTGGTTTGTCGAGGAAGTCGCTGCAACTCGTCAAAGAGAGCGCTGCAGCCGATATTAAAATAAATATATACTTTTTCATTGTTTCAAAATATTAGAAGTTAAGCTGAACACCTACAGAGAAACTCTTGAAAGCAGGAGTACTGATACCGGCACGACCTAACTGATAGTTGGATGAAGACAATAGACCGGCACTACCTACACCTGTTTGAATTTCAGGATCGACTGGTAGACCATGCAGATGGTCGAATGTGAAGAAGTTCTCCAAAGATACATAAATACGAGCCTTCTGAATCCAAGCCTTACGAGTCAGTTCGGAAGGAAGAGTATATCCAGCTGTAATATTCTTAACACGGAGATAAGCCATGTTCAACAAATATTTATCTTGACGATACATATTGAATGCATTGACACTATTACCCATATTCCATGGACGTGGATAGAATGCATCTGTTTCATTCTCTGTCCAATAGTCAGAACAGAAGCGAGAAGCGATAGCACCATCACCAGTGTTGAAGCCAGGAAGTGTTGTAGAAGAACTACCCCACATATCACGTTTGGCTACACCTTGCAAGAATACTGAAAGATCGAAACCTTTATAATCGGCACCCATACGAAGACCAAACTCATAACGAGGAGTACTATTACCAATCTTCTTCAAGTCACCGTGGTTATCTACTGTACGATTACCATCTGTAATCTGACCATCATGATCCAAATCTTTGAACTTCACATCACCAGGGCCGTATTTAAAACTACCCGATTGTAGATATCCCTGATAAACGCCATTGGCATCAACAAGTTGGTTACAAGTCTTACCGGCATTCTTCGCACCATTGGCAGATGTAAGAACAATCTGTTTGATTGAAGTTCCATCGTATACGAAATCTGACTTCTGATACAGACGATCATGTTCGTAACCCCAGATTTCACCATATTCCTTACCATTATACCAACCATCAATCAATGTGCTAGAGCCATAACTTGTAATCTTTGTCAAAGCATCTGATAATGTAAAGGTAGCATGAATACCAAGACCACTCTTGAATTGGTGGTTGTAGTCGATAGCCAATTCCCAACCATTGGTGCGAAGGTTACCATAATTGCCACGTGGAGGAGTTGTACCGTATGTAGCAGCTACACCCTCGGCAGGAACAATCATGTTCTTTGTATCACGACGATACCAATCGAAAGAGAATCCGAGTTCATTGTTGAAGAAACGTGCATCAAGACCGAAGTCGAGTGTTGCAATATCTTGCCAAGTAATGTCACTAGCCACAGCTGTTGGAGAATATACATAGTTGATCTTATTGCCACTAGCGTCAAGCCAGTTGGACTGAGTGATACTACCCAAATTGGATACATAAAGAGAATTGGATACTGTCTGGTCACCAATTACACCGTAAGAACCACGGAATTTCAAAGTGCTCAATACAGGTTTAGCCCAATCCATGAATTTCTCTTCACTAGCACGCCATCCGGCAGAGAATGAAGGGAACCAGCGCCAACGCATGCTCTTCGGGAACTTAGAAGTACCATCATAGCGAAGATTGGCTTCGATAAGATATTTATCCATCAAATTGTAGTTGATACGACCGAAGAAACCAAGTTGAGATTCCCAACTCTTACCACCGTCTACTGTCTGTTCGCCACTGGCATTACCAAACTGAACATTATCATAGTCGAGCAGATTTTTCTTCTGAGCCTGTGACCATTCTGTAACAGAAGATACACGGTTCATACCAAGCATAAACTTGAAGTGATTGTCAGCGTTCAAATCCAAATTGTAAGTAGTATATGCATTGATGGTATTCTGCTGCATATTGTTTGAACGACGGTTGATATTATCAGGAGAACTACCAGCACTGGTATAAGTTTGATAAACCATATCGTAGGCAGCCATTGCACCGCTATCTGTTGATGGAACGACATCGCCATTAGAGTTTACATAGACCTGATTGCCTGCAGAATCGGTACGCTTTACAGCAGAAGTCCAAGAGTTGGCAGCAGTGAAACGTGTACCAGGACGCAACCAATTGATTTCCTGATTGGCATGTGTATAATCGAAATCAACAGTCCAGTTCTTGGTCAAATCAAGGTGAACACCAAGATTGATGTTGGTATAGTTGGTCTCGAACTTAGAAGTATTTGCCTGATGATACTCTTCGGCCGGGCTACGTAGTTCGTGACCGTTTTCATCATATCCCATTGGATATTGAGAACCCCAACGATACAGATAATACCACTGGTCGTAAGACGACTGAGTAACGTATGGAAATTTCTTCAAACGTTTAGAATAAATCGCACCAGCATTCAAAGTGACATATTTATTGAACTGAGTGCTCAAACGGATAGAAGCATTATAACGTTGGAAACTATCATCTTTGGCAGTCTTATTCATACCACTCTGATCCAAATAGCCCAAACCTACGTTATAGCTGGTCTTACCGCTCTTGCCATTGAATGACAAACGATGTTCTTGAGTTGGAGCCCATTGACGAACCATGTAGTCGTAAGCATTGAATGGACGTAAACCAATCTTATGACCTTGAGAATCTACATACCAGTCACGACCGTAAACGTATGGATCATCTTTTCCAATCTTACCACCATAGTTTTTCTGCCAATCTTCGGCTTTAGCAAGACCCTCTTCGGTAATATAGAAGAAGGCGCCACTCAAAGTTCTACCTTGGTTGGCATCTGCCTGACGAATATATCTCCAAGCATCGAGACCACCCATATTATAGTCCTTTTCTGTACTCTGCCAAGAGAAATTACCCGAATAGCTGATATTCATGCTTTCGTTCTTAGCACCCTTCTTTGTTGTAATCAATACAACACCGAAAGCAGCCTTAGCACCATAGATTGATGAAGCAGCAGCATCCTTCAATACCGAAATAGACTCTATATCATCAGGATTGACCATCGTGATACTAGGAATTTCGACATTATCCAACAAGATAAGAGGAGTTGTAGAACCATTAATAGATGCATACTGACCACGAATCTTAATTGTAGGTTCTGAACCAACTTCGGCATCAGAAATCTGAATGGACAAACCTGGAGTTGAACCCTGCAATCCACGACCAATATCAGCAATTGGACGACTGCTTAATGTTTTGTTTACATCGACAGAAGCAACTGCACCAGTCAGATTCTCTTTTTTCTGAGAGCCATAACCTACAACCACTACTTCGCCAAGAGTTTTATTGTCCTCTTTCAAAGTAATAGTCATGTTGCGTGACGCTTTCACATCTTGTGTCAGATAACCTATATAGCTAACGGTAATAACAGCACCAGCTTTCACTTTTATAGTGAACTTACCATTTGCATCGGTCATCGAACCATTCTTTGTACCTTTCTCATAAACACTCGCTCCGATCACCGGAGCACCTGTTTCATCGAGAACTTTACCTGTAACAGTGACATTCTGCTGT
>DAIUBN010000225.1:0-3530 GCA_036846645.1 Bacteroidaceae bacterium
AGCCTTGTTGAGCAGAACAATGTTGCAAAATTCCACCTGTTGGATCACGAGACTAGCCAAATCGTCTTCGCCTAAATTCTTCGCCATCAAGTCGTTCCCGTTTTCGAATTCGTCTCGCATACGCAAAGCATCCACCACAGTGACAATGGCATCGAGCTTGGCTACACCATGTTTGGCATACGTTGGATATAGCAGTGGATATGAACAAATTGTTTGAGCAATGGGAGCAGGTTCGCAGATGCCGCTCGCCTCTATCACGATGTAATCAAATCTTTGCATGGCAACAATATCAGAGAGCTGTTGCACCAAGTCCATCTTCAGTGTGCAGCAGATACAACCGTTCTGCAAAGCCATGAGCGAGTCGTCTTTCTGTCCAACCACGCCATTCGATTCGATGAGACTGGCATCGATATTCACCTCACCGATGTCGTTGACGATAACGGCGAACTTGATGCCACGTTCATTTTTCAGTATTTTGTTGACGAGTGTAGTCTTGCCACTACCCAGATAACCTGTAAGTAGTAAAACTGGAATTTGCTGTATTTTCATTCTGTTTCTTCTTAATTAATATGTAATCTTCTGATATTTCAGAAGGTATCCCTGCTCGAAAGTGTCAATATAATGAATAGTCTTCGAGTAGCGGGACGAATCCGTCGGCAAAAGTAATGAAGAAAAATTGTAATACGTAATTTTGAAAACCTTATTTTTCGTGAAATGAAAAGCTCTCTTTGTATTTAACATTTTATCGTGATATATTCTGCCGAGTCTAAATACTAGAAATTGTACGCACTTTTTGTGCTATATCCTCTATTTTGAAACAAAAATAGTAGTTTGTATCCTATGTTTTGAAACAAATATCGATAGATGTATCCTCCATTTTGAAACAAATGATTATCTTTGTACCATAAATCTTAAGATATATCGTTTATGTTTGAACGACAAATAATGACGCATTTGCGTCAATGGAAGGACAGAAGCAATCGTAAGCCATTGGTCTTACGTGGCGCACGTCAGGTTGGTAAAACCACTGTTATTGATGCATTCGGAAAGGAATTCGATAATTATCTCTATTTCAATCTAGATGTGAATAGTGATAGAGCTTTATTTGAACGAAATATTCCGCTCGATTATCTTATAGACTCACTTTTTGCTCGTTTAGGATTAAAAAAAAAGGAAGGCTCTACATTGCTTTTTATCGATGAAATTCAGAACTCCCCCCAAACGATATCCCTGCTTCGATATTTTAAGGAGAACCGTCCTGATATCCATGTGGTATCTGCCGGTTCTTTGCTTGAGAATGTTGTGGATGTCAAGGTGTCGTTTCCAGTGGGAAGAGTTGATTATATGGCTCTGCGCCCTTGTTCGTTCTATGAGTTTCTTAATGCTTTGGGTAAGGACAATCTACGATATTTCATTGATCATTTCGAGCAAAGTCAGGCTGTACACGATGAACTCATGTCACTGTTCAATCAATATACCATTGTTGGTGGTATGCCAGAAGCAGTGCAAGAATATGCCAATACACGTGATGTTTTAGCTCTTGATGATATCTATGAGAGTTTGGTTCAAGGATATAAAGATGATGTGGAGAAATATGTCCAAAATGGTAAGTTGGCTGATATAGTACGTTTTCTGATAAGCACGTCTTGGACCAAGGCTGGTCAGACGGTAACACTTGGCGGTTTTGCAGACTCCGATTATAGAGCTCGCGAAGTGAGCGAAGCTTTCCGATTACTCCAGAAAGCCATGCTTCTCGAACTTGTTTATCCAACCACATCAGTCACTGTGCCGGCCTTGAGTGAGGAGAAGCGTCAACCTAAGGTCATTATGCTCGATACTGGTCTTACCAATTATCAGGCAGGAGTACGTCGTGAACTCATAGGTGCCAATGATATTCTTGATGTGTGGCGTGGTCATTTGGCAGAGCAAGTCGTGGCTCAAGAACTTCTCACTTTAAACGACAAAGTTAGCCAGCGTCGACAGTTCTGGGTGAAGGGTAATGCTTCTGCTGAAGTAGATTTCGTGCTGACATACGATTCTCATCTCTTTCCTATAGAGGTAAAGAGTGGGCGCAACTCTCATCTCCGTTCCATTCATTCGTTCATAGATAAATCTCCTGTAGATATTGGTATCAGAGTTTGGTCTGGTCCATATTCTGTGGATGATGTTCAAACTACAATCGGAAAGAAGCCATTCCGACTTGTCAATATTCCATTCTATATGGTTGGCAATATAGAAAAGATAATAGCAGCGCTCTAATACTATCTATTGTACTCTGTATGTCGGTGATTAATCTGTCTAATCGCCGAAAAAAATCGGTGAATAAGTAGATTAATCGCCGAAATATTGTAACTTTGCAAAAAAAGGAGATGATGTATTTGCACGAAAAAAAGGAATGGTGGAAGTTTCGATATGATAATGATAAGATTGTGAATCTTCTAGGACTAGTCAGAGCAAAACAAGGTCTGATGCTTGGTCGTATGACTTCTCTCGGTTTTGACTTTCAAGATGATGCCATGTTAACAACAATGTCGTTAGAACTTGTTCGCTCTTCGGAGATAGAGGGTGAACAATTGAACCTTTCTGAAGTACGTTCATCTATTGCACGTCGATTGGGTATCAACTCTGCTGGCATGGTTCCGTCTTCTCGCTATATTGAAGGCGTGGTAGAGATGCTCCTCGATGCCACTCAAAATTATAACGAACCCCTGTCTGATGATCGGTTGTTCGGCTGGCATAATGTTCTTTTTCCTACAGGGAGGAGTGGATTATATGCGATAGAAGTTGGCAAATACAGAACCGGAGAAATGCAAGTGATCTCTGGAGCAATGGGTAAAGAAAGGGTACATTACCAAGCTCCCAAACCGGAACGAGTTACAGAAGAAATAACTATGTTTATAAAATGGTTCAATGAGCAAACGGAACTTGATGGCGTTCTAAAAGCTGCAATAGCTCATCTTTGGTTTGTTTCAATCCACCCATTCGATGACGGTAACGGAAGAATTGCTAGAGCAATAACAGATATGCAGTTAGCTCGTTCGGAAAATTGCAGTCGCCGTTTCTATAGTATGTCTACTGAGATAAAATTAATGCAAAAGGAGTATTACGAAGTCCTTGAGCGCACTCAAAAAGGAGATGGAAATATTACAGAATGGATTGTATGGTTCTTGAATTGTTTTGAAAAAGCATTGGCTTCTACAGAACCAATCCTCTCATCTGTGTTGGAAAAGCATAAATTTTGGGAACAACATAAGAACGTCGATTTAAATGAACGTCAACGTAAAATTATCAATATGTTGTTTGATGATTTCTTTGGCAAACTGACATCTGGTAAATGGGCTAAAATAGCCAAATGTTCTAATGACACAGCTCTAAACGATATTAATGATTTAATGACAAAGGGCATATTGATGAAGAATGGAGAGGGCGGGCGAAGTACCAATTACTCACTTTGTCGTTAATAAGGTTAATAAATTGGTATGCTGTACTGCAAATGTGTGAGGGACAATGATGGTTTCTCTTTTGTACGG
>DAIUBN010000226.1:0-3512 GCA_036846645.1 Bacteroidaceae bacterium
TATATTTGCATCATTATATCTTCCAATTAAATAATAATAGACATGGAAATATCAAGTTTATACGTCAAATCCACCCGCCTGGTATCAGCCATTAGTATGGGAAATATCCGATTCCTATATCATACTATATTATGGAACTCCCGAATGATATGTATAAAAGGAGCTCGAGGTGTCGGAAAAACGACTCTAATGCTACAACGAATGAAAAGTATGGAGATCAGTTCCGACCAGGCCTTGTATGTTTCGTTAGACGATTTATGGTTTACCGACCATCGATTATTAGAATTAGTCGAGTACCATTATACCCACGGCGGCACACACATCTTTATTGATGAAGTTCATCGCTACCCATACACCAATTGGGCACAAGAGTTAAAGAACATCTACGACAGCTATCCAAGTCTACATATTGTTTTCTCTGGCTCTTCTATTCTAAATATCAATATGAGTCAGGCTGACTTATCTCGTCGTTGTCTATTTTATCACATGCCAGGACTCTCTTTCAGGGAATATTTATCTTTCGAAGGTAAAGGACAGTTCGAGTCGTTCACACTAGAAGACATAATAGCAAGACACATAGAAATCGAACAAGAGATAGTGCCAAGACTAAAAATATTGCCTTTACTAGAAGATTATCTACGGCACGGTTATTATCCTATCTATAAAGAAGTAGCAGATGCCTATCATATAGTACTTCAACAAATGATTTCTACTATTATCGACGTTGACCTACCTAGCGTCGAAGATACTGAACATCTCACTTTGAACAAGATAAAAAGATTACTTGTCATCATTTCCAAAACCGTACCTTTCACTATCAATGCCACAAAAATTGGAGCCAGCATAGAAAGTTCACGGCAAATGGTTGTAAAGATGCTTGGCTTGCTCAATAATGCGGCGTTACTAACCGTTCTATATTCGGGTAAAAATAAATTCAGCCAATTGGCAAAACCTGAAAAGATATATTTAGACAACACCAACTTGATGTACTCGCTGTCGTCCAATATAGAAGTGGGCACTCTAAGGGAGACATTCTTCGCCAATCAACTAAAGCAGAATCACGAGATGACATTCAATGGCTCTGGAGATTTCCTTATTGATGAGAAACACACCTTTGAGCTAGGTGGAGATTACAAATCTTTCAATCAAATCAAAGATATACCAGACAGTTACCTTGTCATAGGAGATATTGAATATGGGCACCTCAATCGTATTCCTTTATGGCTCTTTGGCTTTTTATATTGAGTTGAGTCCACTAATCTACTCCTACGACTTTCAACCGGTCTTATCTTCAGCCGAAATGGCTGAAAGAAAAGACGTTAGGTAGAAAGCGGTCGAAGGTTGGTATACTGCAAAGTTTCGTAATCATCTCTGTAACAACAGATAAGTATTTCCCGTTTCGCTATGGTGGCTATCGACGCCCATCATCGTGAGATGGCGAGCAAAACTTTTGAGTGGCACTTCGCGCATTGTTGACGGACTTGCCGTGCGAAGTTTGTCGAACAACATATTAATAGTATAAGTCTGCGCCTTTTCTCCCTCTTCGGGCAAACGGAAAAGAGAGAAAAACAATCCTTCTTCGAGCGGACGACGATAGAAACCTTTATTGCGTTCGGTAATCTGCGCTTCTTCGCGTGGAGTGAACCAATAACGCTTTCCGCTATTCAACTCGGTCCAAAGTTGGGCATAAAGTTGACGGTAAGAAATGAGAAGTCTGCCTATACGCTGCTCGAGCTCCACAGGAAAGAAACGACGGCTCCCGGTCGGATCGGTCAGTATATCCTTATAATTGGATGTACCGATGAACGATGCCAGACGTTCCAAATTCTGATATCCTCCACGATAACGTCGGGGGATATCCACTTTGGGCAGCTGAACAAGATTCTTCAACCGTTCCATCATCGTGACAGAATATTTGCGGATCTCATCGAGACAGATGAGCCCGAATTTCGCCATGGCCACCGGAGCGGACTTCTTTCCCGTATCGAAATCTTCTATAAAATAAGATCGAAGTTCGGGCGGCAGCAACATACGGCAGAAAGATGATTTATGAGTGCCATGCAGATGATGCACCAATATCGGCACCATACTATTGCCGAATTTCGTTGTCAGCTGCATCCATTGTGCCACAAGGGCGAGCAGCCAGCGATGAAACACTTTTATCCACAGCTTGTCATTGCTCACTCTTTTCGCCAGCGCATCTACCCTATCTTTGCCATCCCAGCGCGGCAAAGCCTCAACATACTCCCGAAGCGGATTGAAACTCGGAGTAGAAGACGACTCCACAATGCGCACCACATCTCGGTCGATACAGTCGATACCCGCATCGAATGCCGACATCACGATATCATTCTGCACACGGCGGTCGATGACAGTAAAATCAGCATCCGACTCCTTATCCCGATATTCGTACGTTTCGGACACCGTATTATAACGGAATTCGTAACGGGCAGCAAGAAACTGCTTCAAGTTGTTCATCACTCCTTTTAAGAAAGGTTCTTTTTCTTCTTTACAGGCATCAGCCTGATTTGATTTAATTTTCATATTGAAACTTTTTAATTAAAATTTCGGCAAATATATAACATGGAAGAAGCCTTTTCCAAATATCCGTAAGCAGTACATGGAGCAACTGAAGTATTCTAGAAGAACCTCTGTATACTTCATGTATTTTCTATAACTTTGCACTGAGAGAGTTGTCGTTCCACAGCCGTGATTCGGTCGAATCACATATATGAGTTGATCGAATCACAACCGTGAGCCGATCGAATCACGGCCGTGGAACGACAGATATAACATATACTTAACACCTATAATTCTAAGTACCGTTATGATTAAATACGATATTTACAAAACGCCTTCTCCGACAGGCGAGGAGGAAGAACTATTTCATGCCCGAGCGGTGAGTTCGGGAATTGTGAGTTACAGCAAACTTAAAGAGGACATTGCATACGCTACGACGGCTACACCAGCAGATATATCGCTTGTGGTAGAAAGCGTCATTTTGCAAATAGAGCATCACCTTTCGGAAGGCAGATGTGTACAGCTGGGTGGTCTCGGCACTTTCTCGGTAGGCATCAGCGGACCGAGTGCTACGAAGAAGAAAGCCATCAATGCCACACGATTGAAGGTGACCGACGTTCATTTCCGCCCCAAAAAGAAGTTTATCGAAAACATCAACCACAAAGCAGAATTTGAGAGTGCGAGATACAAACGTCACTCGGCCGAATACTCCGACATCGAGATTGAAGCGCTACTTACCGACTACTTCAGAGACAATCGCTACATCACCCGACGTGAGTTCGAAAATATTTGTGGGCAGACTCGTGCCACTGCGCTACGCCGATTGAAAGAGCTCACCAGCGGCGAGTATCCCCTGCTCCGCCGAGAGGGGCCACGCAATGGCAGCATCTATGTACCCACTGCCGGCAGTTTCCATACATCGTATAGCGGTGAACTATAACCCATTGATAATGAAAGCGGCAGCACACTTCTCGCTATACCAAGGAGAAGGC
>DAIUBN010000227.1:0-3436 GCA_036846645.1 Bacteroidaceae bacterium
TCAACGAGATTCGTAAAGCCAAAAAGTTTGTTCATCTCGAATACTTCAATTTTCGCAACGACTCTATCGCCGGTGCCTTGTTCGAATTGCTTGCACAGAAGGTCAGAGAAGGGGTAAAGGTGCGTGCACTGTTCGACGACTTTGGCAATTGGTCCAACAATCAGCCCCTTCGTAATGTCGATTTGAAGAAGATACGCCAGATGGGTATCGAAATCAAAAAGTTCGATCCCATCAAGTTTCCATGGGTCAATCATGTATTTCATCGCGACCACCGTAAGATTGTTGTCATCGATGGAAAGGTGGGGTATACGGGTGGTATGAATGTGGCAGATTATTATATCAACGGACTGCCCAAAATTGGTACTTGGCGAGATATTCATATGCATATCGAAGGCAATGCGGTAGACGAACTGCAAAAGATATTCCTGACCATGTGGAATAAGGCCACACATCAAGATATTGGTGGCGAGGAATACTTCCCTATGAAGAATACGGATTCGGTAGCTTGTGATTCATCACAGATGGATTACAATGTTCAGATGGGCATTGTCGACCGTTGTCCACGCAAATCCCCCGATTTGTTGAGGCGCTCTTTTGTCGAAATGATTAATGCTTCCCAGCGTACACTGCGCATTGTCAATCCTTATTTTGTACCGACAAGCTCGATTCGAAAGGCCTTGGCACGTGCCGTCAAGCGTGGCGTTAATGTCGAAATCATGATGTCGGCAAAGGCTGATATTCCCTTCACTCCAGATGCGGCATTGTATATTCTTCATAAGCTGATGAAGAAAGGAGCCAAGATATATCTATATTATGGTGGCTTCCATCACACCAAGGTGATGACTGCCGACGACCGTTTCTGTACCGTGGGCACAGCCAATCTCAATAGTCGAAGTCTGCGCTACGATTACGAAGACAATGCTTTTATTTTCAATCGGGGTGTTACTGCCAAACTTAATAATCTGTTCGAATCGGATGTGAAAGATTGCGTGCCTCTCAATCGTGCCTATTGGAAGAAACGTTCCGTCTGGAAAAAGTTCGTGGGGTGGTTCGCTCATCTGTTCACTCCGGTGCTTTAATCGAGGATATATTCCTTGGCGTTTCCTTAAGAAAATATTACTTTATTTTTTCATTTTCTTTTTATTTCCTTCCAATCTGCTTATCTTTGTCCCATTATGAAACAGTATTTAGATCTTCTCAATAGAGTGCTTACTGATGGCGTAGACAAGAGCGATCGTACCGGTACGGGCACTTACAGCGTATTTGGTCACCAGATGCGCTTTAATCTTGATGATGGTTTCCCTTGCATGACAACAAAGAAACTGCATCTCAAATCTATCATCTATGAATTGCTCTGGTTCTTGAAAGGCGATACGAATGTAAAGTATCTGCAAGAACATGGTGTAAGAATCTGGAACGAATGGGCCGATGAGAATGGCGACCTTGGCCCGGTTTATGGTAAACAATGGCGGGCTTGGCGTGATTATGATGGTGGTGTTATCGACCAGATTAGTGAAGTGGTTGAGACTATCAAACACAATCCCGATTCGCGCCGTATGATGGTGTGTGCTTGGAATGTGGCAGATGTACCAACTATGAAATTACCTCCTTGCCACTGTCTGTTCCAATTTTATGTAGCCAACGGCCGACTCAGTCTTCAACTCTATCAGCGCAGTGCCGATATTTTTTTGGGCGTACCGTTCAACATTGCCAGCTATGCTCTGCTGCTCATGATGATGGCTCAGGTTTGCGGACTCAAAGCAGGCGATTTTGTTCATACGTTGGGCGATGCTCATATCTATCACAATCATTTGGAACAAGTCAAACTTCAATTGACACGTACTCCTCGTCCATTGCCTACGATGAAAATCAATCCTGATGTGAAGAATCTATTCGATTTCAAATACGAAGATTTCGAATTGGTAGACTACAATCCATATCCACATATATCGGCAGAAGTATCGGTTTAGGTGAGAAGTGAGAGGTGAGATGTGAGAGGTGAGAGAAAAACATTGAAAACTATTATGATATGAGTGCAAAGGTTACAATTATAGCTGCAATCGATGAACAGATGGCTTTGGGCTATCGTAACGAATTGTTGTTCCATCTGTCGGCAGATTTGAAACGCTTCAAGGCGCTGACTACCGGTCATACCATCATTATGGGGCGACACACTTTCGAGTCTTTTCCGAAAGGTGCATTGCCCAATAGAAGAAATATCGTACTGACCTCTCGCCCTGATGCCGCCTTTGCAGGTGCCGAGACTTTTGCTTCGCTCGATGAGGCATTGGCACATTGCAATGACGAAGAAAAAATTTTTATTATCGGTGGAGCCAGTGTGTACAAACAGACGATAGATCGAGCCGACGAGCTCTGCCTAACCGAGATTCATGCTGCAGCACCGAAGGCCGACGCTTATTTTCCGCCCGTAGACAAAACGGTGTGGCGCGAAAAAAAACGTGAATCTCATCCTGCCGACGAGAAACACGTTTGTGCTTTTGATTTTGTAGATTACGAACGGATTAAATAAATCTGTTTATCGTAAACTTTATTGTTGGAATTCTTCGTTGATATTGCAATTATCAATACTGAAATCATCGTCCGAATAGTCGTTCAAATCGCCTAGTATAGGAACTTGGCGGTGTAGCCCTTCTGTGAAAGATATCAAAGTCTCTGTTCGCGCTATTCCAATGCCTTGGAGCTTATCGTGAATGATTTTCATCAGATGGTGATTGTTGCGGGCATACATTTTGATAAACATGTCATATTTGCCGGTAGTATAGTGGCATTCTACTACTTCGGGCACTTTCTTGAGTGCAGCAACAACATCGTCAAACAATTCTGGATCTTTCAAATAAATACCGATAAAAGCACAAGTCTCATATCCCATCTTTTCAGGGTCTACGATATAATTAGAACCTTTAATGATTCCCATATCAGAAAGTTTCCTGATGCGCTGATGAACGGCTGCTCCCGAAATATTACAAGCACGGGCCACTTCCAAAAAAGGAATGCGGGCGTTGTTTATAACAATCTTAAGTATCTGTTCGTCCAATTCATCTAACGGTTGATGTCTCATGGTCTAAATTATAATTTGGTTGTTATTAATCTGTTTTTTGCAAAGATAGTAACTTTTTTCCTCTATAAACTACGTTTTTTTAATTTTCTTTGTTTTAAAATGAAAGCTGTTGAGCGTTTTTAGTGAAAAGTCAAAGAGTATGATTAACTTTGTGACCAAATTACAGAAAAATGAAGAAAACACTACTAATCATCAGCTTTCTTTTATGCTCTTTTTGTGGAGTGGTAACGGCACAGAATTTCGACAAATATTTTGTTGACAAGACATTGCGCATCGATTACCTCCTTACCGGTAACGCATCAGGGCATAATATCTATTTGGATGAATTAGCATCACTGCCTCAATGGGCCGGCCGTC
>DAIUBN010000228.1:0-3421 GCA_036846645.1 Bacteroidaceae bacterium
TCTTGACTGAAACAGAAATAACATTCTGTGTGTGAGTCGTATCAATTACCTTCGGTGCTTTGGTCGTCAATGCGACTATTGTTTCTTTTTCTGTTTTCGTTTCTTTGTTGAATGGTAAGAATATCCACATTGCAATAATTGCAGCTGCTGCAAAAGAAGATATGGCGATCCATTTGATGGCCATTTTCTTATGATTATCTTTTTTTACCGCCATGATTACCTTATCTTGCATCTCTTCGAAATAATGTTCGGGAGTGAGGTAAGGAGTCCTTTTACCTATATCATCAAAATCAAATTCTTTTTTCATCTTCTTATTCGTTTATGATATATTTTTTGATATTCTCTTTAGCATAGTGATAATTCACTTTCAATGTTTCAACCTTCATATCGGTTATTTTGCTGATTTCCGAATATTCCAGTTCGTCGTAGTATCTGAGATTGAATACGAGACGTTGCTTTTCGGGCAGACTGATGATAGCGTTCTGGAATTTTACTGCCATTTCATTATCATAATCAATATACTCCGAAGCCATCAGTTTGTTAGTAAGTTCATCCTGCAATTCAGCCTGCTCCATATTCTGACTATGAAGAAAACGAAGACATTCGTTTGATGCGATCTTGAATAGCCATGTCTGCAGTGCACATTCTTTCCGAAAACTATCGAAAGTTCGATACATCCTGATAAATGTTTCCTGCATGATATCTTCTGAATCATCATGAACCACTACCATTCGCCGAATAAAATAATACACCGGTTTCTGATAAGTATTCATTAAAAGTCTGAATCCTTTTTCTTTATCAGTACTGAATGTCTTGTATATTTCTTCGTCGTTTATCATCTCGTTAAATCTTTCGCTTTGTATGTTTGAACAAAAAAAGGTGTTGAAGTTAAATCTGTTCTCCCTTATTTATAATTTGTTAACTATAGAGTGTCCAAAAGTATTGTCAAAACTATTCATTCCAATTGCGTTGGAACAATCTTTATTGTCTTTACTTTCATTTTCGTTTTTTCTTACTACCTTTGTCTTATTCATTAACGTATTAAAAATAAAACTATGAGAAAATTATTATTGCTACTGGCACTTATCGTCTCTGTTTCCTGTTTCGGAGAGAAGAAAGAAAAACGTGCACAAGTGTTGTTGGAAACATCTAAAGGCAATATTCGTATCGAACTGTACAACGAAACACCACTTCATCGTGATAATTTTTTGAAGAAAGTGAAGGCTGGACTATACGATGGTTTGTTGTTTCATCGTGTCATCAAAGATTTTATGATTCAAGGTGGAGATCAAACAAGTAAGGATGCACCGAAAGGAAAGATGCTAGGCGAGGGACTACCTAATGAAGAACTTATTCCTGCAGAATTTTGTTATCCGAAGATATTCCATAAACGTGGTGCAATTGCCATGGCAAGAGAAGGCGATGATGTCAACCCGAAACGTAGTTCGTCGTCATGGCAGTTCTATATCGTTTGGGGCAAGAAGTTCGATGCTAAAGGTCTTGCCAACATTACTAAGAAGATAAAAGAACATACTGGTCAGACAGTGACGATTGATCCTAAGTGTGCTAAATACTATAAAACAGTAGGTGGAACTCCTCATCTTGATACAATGTATACTGTATTTGGTCAAGTTGTAGAGGGACTTGATGTGGTCGATAAAATCCAGAAAGTAGCTACCGATAATAATGATCGTCCTATTGAAGATGTGAAAATCATTAAAGCTAGTGTACTGAAGAGCGTGCCCATTAGTAAGAGCAAAAAGAGAAAATAATAAGTAACAAAAATCAAGAACTATGAAATCAGAGAAAGAAACAAAGGCTTCAATTGTATGTCCTTCTCCTCAAGAAGTGTACGACTTGTTCAAACAACTCAATAAAGTACCCCGTCCGTCGTGGCACGAAGAGAAGGCAGCAGAGTTTCTGCACCAATTTGCCGAGAAGCATCATTTGGAATATCAAAAAGATGAGCATGGATGTGTTGTCATTCGCAAACCGGCTACTCCTGGTTACGAAAAAGCTACGTCTATTGTACTGCTCAATCACATGGATATGGTTTGTGTGGCAGAGAAAGGCAAGAAGTTCGATCCATTGAATGATGCTATCGAATCGTACGAAGATAATGGCTGGCTCAAGGCACGCGGCACTTCGCTTGGAGCCGATAATGGTATGGGACTTTGTATGGCACTTGCTGTACTACAAGATGAGAATATCGTTCATGGACCTATCGAATGTGTAGCAACGACCAATGAGGAAGATGGTATGACGGGTGCTGCCAATCTATCGCCCGATTTTGTGAAAGGACGTAAGATTATCAATCTCGATTCTGAAGATTACGATACGGTTACTGTTGGCTCTGCTGCCGCTTATTTGCAGTTCACGAGTTTGCCATATACCAGAGAGGCAGTTCCAGATCATTATCAATTCTACCACCTTAATATAAAAGGAGGACTGGGTGGTCATTCGGGAGTAGATATTAATAAAGGTAGAGCCAATGCTAATAAACTGCTTTGTGGACTGCTCAATAGGGTCGCTGAAAAATATGCCATAGCTGTATCAGAGATCAATGGAGGAGAAGCAAACAATTCGATAGCTGTGAATGCCGAGGCTCTGGTTGGTGTGCAAATAGAATTGCAAGATACTTTCTGTAAGATAGCAGAATCTTATATGAAAGAAGTAAAGGCTAAATATGAGGAAACCGATTCTAATATTGAATTGAATATTGAACCTGCGTCAACTCCAGCAACTGTTATCAACAGACAAAATGTGGCTGCACTGATAGATGCTGTCGACCAATTGCCTTACGGCGCTTTGAAGATGAGCGAACAGTTGAAGGGGACTGTTGAAACATCCAATAGTACTGGTATGGTGAAGACCAACGAGAAAGATTTCTTTGTATCCAATTATAGCAGAAGTTTTGTTGATGCTGATGTGCTCGAATTGGGCAATAGTATCAAACGCATCTTTGATGAAGCTGGAGCAAAGACCGAAGTGATAATGTCCGCACCTGCATGGCAGTCTGATTTGAATTCCGACTTTTTGAAACTCACGGAAGATGTCTTCGATGATATCCTAGGGTTTCGTCCTCGCAAGGTAGCTATGCATTTTGCTCTCGAAGCTGGCTATTATATGCAAAAGTTCGAAGGATGTGAGATCGTTTCTATCGGACCTAAGATTATCGAACCTCATTCTATCACGGAACGAGTAGATATGAAGACTATAGATAATATCTGGAAAGTATTGGTAGAATTGCTATATAGGCTGGCACAACAGTAAGTCAGATGGCTTTGATAACCCCATCTTCTTGTTTGATATAGTCTTCATCCACCATGTGTCTCAATACGGAGACCAACTCTTCTTGAGGAATGTCCGGCAATTCTTTTCTGATGATATCGGGAGTGCGTGGGCCATCTTTGAGCAGTTG
>DAIUBN010000229.1:0-3392 GCA_036846645.1 Bacteroidaceae bacterium
GCCGTGTGGGTATGAGACACCGTGTGGTGCGCAAGGATGTGGTGCTACGTGCTTCGAGTCCATCTTCGGGTACTCGCGTCAGCACCACATATTGAATGCCCCGCTGCCGGCAGAACGTTTCTTTCTCGGCAGACGATCCATCTTCGTTGACAACAAAGATATCGGGACGGAAATAGTCCACACTTTCGACAAAGTCCATCATGCCGCTGCCCGCATTGATACAAGCATCCGTCACATAACGGATACTCTTCACCATATAGAGTCGTTCTGCTTCAGCGTAGATCGTCTTTCGGCCTTTCAATTCTCTAATCGTTGCATCGGAACCGATGCCTACATAAAGGTCACCATATTGTGCTGCTTCCCTGAAGAAAGCCACATGACCGCTATGCAGCATATCGTAGCATCCGGATACAAATACTCGGTGATGTTTCATTATTTCTCGATAATCTTTTTAGTACAACTTTTCAAAATAAACCAACTGTAGGCGCCGATACCAACAAAACAGATCAATGGAAGGATAAATCCTACAGCCATGGAGGTTTCGCCGATCAGGCCCATCACGATGGGAGAAATAGCGCCACCAACGATAGACATGATCAAGATAGATGAGGCCGTTTTTGTTTGAGGGCCATGCACGTTCGCGATCGCCATGGAGAAGATCGTCGGAAACATGATGCTCTCGAACAGATAGGTCAGGCACAGCGCCACAATGGAAACCACAGCCAGATTCATCATCACAATCCCCATGCACATGGCTGCACCGATGGCACAGACCAGCACGAGTTTTGCCGGCATCATATATTTCATCAGGAACGTTCCGAAAAGCCTGCCAAACATGAACAATCCCATTCCACCTAACGATAAGAGCAACGCTGCCGTCTCAGCAGAAATACTTGTATCTGATTCGGTTACGAAATTGATAAAGAAAGAATTGATGCCCGTTTGCGCAGCAACATACAGAAACAAGGCCGCCACGCCAAAGGTAAAGGTCGCAATCTTCCACAAGGATATACCGGGGTGTGGCGTTTCCACATCTTGTGTCGCGGTTGCCTCAACCACTTCAGGCAGGTGTACTCTTGAGAAGACAAATCCCAGCACAAGAACGATCGTTCCAACGACTGCGTATGGAAGCGCAATATTACTGTCATCCCCAAGAACCAACAATCCACCGACAAAGGGCCCCACAATCCATCCCAACCCATTGAACGACTGTGCCAGATTTAATCTTCTTGCAGCAGCATCAGGGTCTCCTAATACCGTAACATACGGGTTGGCAGACGTTTCCAGGCAGGTTAAGCCGCACCCAATGATAAACAGGCACAACAGAAAAAAGGGAAAGGACATCATCTTTGCACCGGGGATAAACATCAGCGCGCCGATCCCATATAGCAAAAGGCCCAATACTACCCCGGCCCGATAACCCCATTTGCGAATAATCATTCCGGCAGGCAAGGCCATCAGAAAATAACCGCCATAGACCATTGCCTGTACCAGACCACTCCTTGCTTTCGATATCACTAATACTTCTTGAAAGTGCTTGTTGAGCACGTCCAGAAAGCTATGGGCAAAACCCCATAGAAAAAAGAGTGATGTAACAAGGATAAAGGGTACGAGGTAACTCGTACCATTCTTGCTTTTAACCAAACTCATGAGTTGCTTTTATTTTTCTAATTCGAAAATCTTATCCATCAAATGCCATTTCTCATTCGACCTGGCATTGGGATCTGCCCCTTGAAACTTTGCCATATACGCTTCCCATTCGGCTTGACGGGGCAATGTGGCCAGGCGGGCATTGTCCTTTTCCCAATCAAAATCATCCACCGTATCGCAGATCATGAACAATAGATTTCCCAAAGCATAGATTTGCATGTCCAGGATACCAACCGAGCGGATGCCTTCCTGTATCTCGGGCCACACGTTGCCATGTTCCCTGCAATAGGCTTCAATCAACTCGGGATCGTCTTTCAGCGTCAATGTCTGACAATAGCGTTTCATAATGATAGATTTTGATTTTATCGCTCACATCCTCAACAGGTTGAAGAAAACGGCGACGCCCATTCATCAAAATCAAAGAGGTTATATTGAGAACTTGCAAAAGTAATGAAATCTCTTCTATCCAACGAGTAAATCACGATGAATTTGTATGTTGTTAAAGAACAGAAGAGGCCTCAATTTGAACTTGTAAGTATTCCTTACAAGTTGCCTACGGTAGTAGTTATCCATCAATATATATTTTTTATATGCAAAGTGATATTCTGTGGCGTTGTCTGATATAGTTTGGCTAATGCCGCTGTATCAACCATATAGCATTATCTTGAAAGAAAACATCTATCTTTGTGTCCCCTTTCTCATTCTGATAAATTAATATTTTTCCTTTGTTATCTTCTATAATTATATATCTTAAGAATTCTGCTATATCTTGTATAGACCTTGAAGTAGTGTTGTATTCAAGGAGTCGTTACATGACAGTATCAGACTTAGTGCCACTCTCCTTTCGACCTAGTTCCCTTTTTATTTCTGACTTGCTCCCTTTTAACATTTGACTTAGTTCCTTTTTTTGCACTATCTTCTCCTTCTTGTCCCTAATATAGCGATGTAGAAAATTCATGCCCAAAGATGTTTCTACAACAACTACATTTTTCTTTGGTAATCATTTCTTGTAAGTTCAATTTTAATTAAAACGATAACAGTATATTTCATTTCATGAATTGCGACCATGCCAATAACTCTCTATATTATTAGACATGGCTTATTGCTTTTCTCCTTAAGTTCCATATAAATAGGATACAGCGAACTCTCTTTGTTCAGCGAACCAAATACAATGTTCTCTGCATGGTCTACGATATACTTATTACGAATTGCGGCCGTGGCTATCGAGTTACGAGGATTGTCAGAAAGTGATACGATAAGCACCTTACCCTTTTTGCAAGCCTCATCAAGTTCACTCGGAAGCCTCTTATACATTCTTCGGCCAAGAACCATGATGACAGGTATCTCCTTTTTCAGCAGGAAGTGCAAAACCTCTCGTTCTATTTTCGACTGAAAACCGCTAATCACACACGTTGAATTTTTATCAAGCGATGTAGCCCAGTCATAACATTTCAGTATGCTTCCGCTATTTACCTTTCGTGAACAAAAGAAAGCGGTTTTCTTTCTCTTGAGCAGTTCCTTATTGCCAATCAAAGATAATTCTTCCATACGCATTGATTACCTTACATCACCTTTATCTTTACCTAAACGCTTTGCCGATTTAACCAAATCATCAATTTCTTTATTGGCCTCTTTACGTCTGAACTCGTAAAGCTCATATTCTCTATTTGCCTTCTCTTTGGCAAAATCTGCGGATACGCTACCGGCATCTTGCAACACTTTTCGCCCTGTAAATTGAAGGA
>DAIUBN010000230.1:0-3382 GCA_036846645.1 Bacteroidaceae bacterium
TCATATTCTTCTCCAATTTGGTAATCTCGCCTTGTTGCAAGCGGATATCTCCTATCCTATTCAGCTCACTGGCAAAATGTTCGTAATCTTTGTACATCGAACAAAGATTATAAGCGTATTGCCAATAAGCCCATGCACGTTTCACCTCGGCCGTAACTTCCTTTTCTACCATCTGACGATAATAAGAAGAGGTCTGTACTTGCGACTTCACCAAAGCATTCTTATAAAAAGGAGTGAGCAAAGAACCGAAGTTCTGCTCTACAGCAAACTCTTTGTCTTTCTTTTCCTCACTATTGAGCTGTCCCCATGAATATTTGAAACTCGTTGGGGCTATTTCCATCACGTCACCCTTCCCGGCACGAGCCTGAAGAATAGCAACATCGGCTCCTTTGATACGAGGATTGTTCTGACGTGCCATTTTCAATGCCTCTTCGAGCGACAACTTAGATTGTGCAGAAGCAGGAATAACCAGCATAAGCAACATCATCGGCATAATCCAACGCAGCCATTTCATTCCTGGACGGTGTGCCAATACAGCAGCAGAATGTACTATCTTATAAAAGACAGGAATAATAATAAGTGTTAGTATCGTAGACACGATAAGTCCACCGATAACAACGGTTGCCAACGGACGTTGTACTTCGGCACCGGCAGAAGTAGCGATAGCCATCGGTACAAAACCAAGCGAAGCAACAAGTCCGGTAAGCATCACAGGACGTAGTAGATGCGGCGTTCCGGCGGCAATAATACGATTGGTTCCCATATTTTTTTCTTTTCTCAAGTCCATAAAGTGATTAATCATTAATATACCATTGAGCACCGCCACACCAAACAATGCAATAAATCCGACTCCTGCCGATATACTAAACGGCAATCCTCTTATCCATAGTGCCAATATACCGCCTATAAGCGATAAGGGCACAGTAGAAAATACAAGCAATGTATAAGTAAAGTTTTTGAAAGCGAAAAACAAGATAAGCAGTATGAGCATCAATGCGATAGGAATTACAATACTCAAAGTATGAATTGCATTCTGTAGATTCTCGAACTGACCGCCATACTCGAAGTAATAGCCTGGTTTGAGTTTCACATTCTTATCAAGTGTCTTTTGTATATTGGCTACAACCTGTTGAATATCCGCATTTCGGACATTGACGCCAATGACAATTCGGCGTTTCGTCTCATCACGATTGATTTGCAACGGGCCGTTCACCAAATCGATAGTAGCAACTTCGCTAAGTGGAACTTGTGTACCTTCGGAAGTACGAATGAAGAACTTGTCAAGATTCAAATCGGGCACTTTGCTCTGATCGAGTCGGACAACCAAGCCAAAACGACGTTCATTGTCGAAGACTACCCCACTCGATTCGCCGGCATAAAGTGTGCGGACCATCGCATTGAGATCGGCAATATTGAGACCATAACGGGCAATTTTATCTCTATCGTATTTGACCACCAATTGCGGTAATCCCATGGTCTGCTCAACGATAACGTCTGATGCACCCGGCACTTGTTCAATAAAGCGAGACACTTCTTTGGCCTTTTTATAAAGTTCTTTCGTATCCTCACCATACAATTTGATGGCGATATCAGCCTTTGCACCTGTCATCAACTCATTGAAACGCAATTGTATAGGTTGTGAGAAATTAAATTCGGCATATTTTTCTAGCGGACGCAACGCCTCTTTCATCTTCTCTACCATTTCGGCACGACTAGTTGCCGAAGTCCATTCTTTGAATGGCTTCATCACAATCATCACATCGGCATCTTCTACCGCCATCGGGTCGGTAGGTACCTCTGCTGTTCCTATCTTGGCAACTACATGTTTTATTTCTGGAAATTTCTTTTTCAGAATACTTTCAGCTTTATTAGAAACAGCTATACTATGCGACAGCGAACTACCGGCAGGCAAAGTCATCTGCATGGCAAAATCGCCTTCATCCAGTGTAGGGATAAACTCGGCACCGAGTTTAGTAAAAATGAAGAGAGCAAAAGCCAAAGCAGCAAATGCAACAATCACTGTGCTCCATTTGAAACGCAAGCAAAAATGCAGACACTTCTGATATACCACATTGAGCCCCCTGAAGAATTTGTCAGCCAAAGTTTCTTTCACCGTAATCTTTCTGCTGAGGAAGAGCGATGCCATCATCGGCACATAAGTAAGTGACAAAATCAGCGCACCGATAATACAGAATATCAATGTCTCTGCCATAGGTGTGAAGTACTTGCCTTCAATACCATTGAGAGTAAGTATCGGGAAGAACACAATAAGAATAATGAAAACAGCGAATGTAGCAGAACGCACCACTTTCATAGCACCTTTTTCTACCTCATCGTCCATTTCTTTACGACTGAGCGTTCGTCCCTGGAATTGTTTGAGATGAAGATGGGCCAATACGCCCTCCAATATCACTATAGAACCATCGACAACAATACCAAAGTCTACAGCTCCAAGACTCATCAGATTGGCAGTGACGCCAAACAGATTCATCATGATAAAAGCAAACAACATAGCCAGAGGTATTACAGAAGCGACAATAATACCCGACCGAACATCACCCAAGAAGATGATGAGAACGAGGAATACAATGATAGCACCCTCTATCAGATTTCTGACAACTGTAGAGATATTGCGGTTCACCAATTCCGAACGATTCAGATAAGGTTCAATAGTCACACCTGGAGGCAGCATCTTCTGCACTTTTTCTACTCGCTTTTCCAATTCTTTGGTCACGATATTTGCATTGGCACCTTTGAGCATCATCGCAATACCACCTACACACTCACCTTTTCCATCTTGAGTCATTGCACCGAAACGTTTGGGTGCACCAAATCTTATAGAAGCCACATCATTAATATGAATAGGTATACCACCACGATTGGCTACAACGATCTTGCCAATATCTTGCAGATTATTAATCATACCTTCGGAGCGGATATAGTAAGCACGGTCTACCTTCTCTATATAGCTACCACCGGTGTTCTGATTATTTTTGCTGAGCGCATCAAACACTTCTCCGATAGTTACATTCAACGAATAAAGTGCATCCGGATCAATGGCAACTTCATATTGTTTGAGCAAACCGCCAAAACTATTGATTTCTACAATACCAGGTATACCCGAGAGCTGACGTTTCACAATCCAATCTTGAATCGTGCGGAGCTCCATCGCATTATATTTCTTTTCGTAGCCGGGTTTGACCTTCAACGAATATTGATAAATCTCACCTAGACCAGTCGTGATAGGCATCAACTCGGGCATTCCCAACTCCGAAGGAATCTCTCCCGAGACGGTCTGAATCTGTTCGTTCACTAGCTGTCGGGCAGCAAGTGTAGGCACTTTTTCGTCGAAGACGACGGTTACTACCGAAAGCCCGAAACG
>DAIUBN010000231.1:0-3361 GCA_036846645.1 Bacteroidaceae bacterium
GCACGTTTGGTATCTTGTAACTTGAAGTAGAGCGGAAAGAATTTAGTAGCCTCATCATCAGTGAGACCAGCATCGCGCGTAATGAACTCTTGCATTTTTGCTTTAAATTCTGCCGGCGAAAGACGTGGACGACCTTCACCCTCGTGAGCATTAATTACTGGAGCTAACGATATGAACAATACAAATATTAAAAGATATTTCTTCATGACTTAATATTAATTTCCAGATTCTTGATGTGCATCAGTCAAAAAAGTATAGAGCTGATATTCATCCATTCGTGAACCTTCTACTGTTTGATCTATATATTTATCTTGAGCCATTTCGGCTTCGGCTTTCTGAGCCTTTTCTATTTTTTCGCTTTCAATGAAATGAATACCTTTAATCATAAGAACTGCACCAATAAACATCGCAGCCATATAAACGTATGGTTTAAGTTTAGCCCATCTCGTAACAGGTCGTTCATCTATTGCATCAGGTTTCTCTGGTAATTTATCCATCAATTGCGTCGTGAAATCGTCAAAGTAGTTATCGGGAACCTTGAACGGGTTCTCTTTCCCAATCTTGCTAAGTAATTCGCTTTCTTCTCTTTTCATGACTTTTTCCTCTATTTTCCTTATTTATAACGTTAGACTAAGTTTGAACCAAAAGGTTTAATTATTAAGTTCAATATATTTCTCGATTTTTTTCACTGCATGGAAATATGATGCCTTTAGAGCACCTACCGAAGTACCAAATATATCGGACATCTCTTCATATTTCATTTCTTGGTAGTACTTCATATTGAACACCATGCGCTGTTTGACAGGCAATGTAAGCAATGCTCCTTGCAATAACTTTTGAGCCTTATCACCATCAAAATAAGTATCGCCACCAAGTTTCTGAGCTATAGCTGCATCGGCATCATCAATACTTAGTTCGGTTTGTGCCTGCTTCTTATTAATAAAGGTAAGACACTCGTTCATAGCAATACGATAAAGCCAAGTAGCCATTTTGGCATCGCCTCGGAAGAGATTGATATTGGTCCAAGCCTTAATAAAAGTATCTTGAAGAATATCGTTGGCATCTTCGTGAGAGAGCACCATACGTCTGATCTGCCAATATAATTGTTCTTTATATCGGTCTACAATCATGGTAAAAGCTTTACGCTGGGTTTCTTCTTTCTTCAGAAGTTCCAACACATCTTCTTCGTTGTATAACACTACATTACTCATATTCTATTTAGAACTTCAAGTGTTTGAGCGCCTTATTTAGCGGTTTATCATATCCATAGTGGTCGTCGCAGTATACCAATGAATGATTGGCATCAGCAGCCAGATACACCGTACGATAATCAATAAACAACGGAACGGCATTAAAGCCATAAGAGCGCATCCGCTTATATTGTCCATCCTCTTTCATCTTCCTTCCTTCTTCGGTCAACGGTTCACGATCTATAGAAAGACGCAGACGATCCATTTTCTCTTGTTTTGGATAGCCCATCAAGAAATAAGCCAAATCCAATGGCCGCTCAAGACGGATACATCCATGACTCACACCTCTTTCTTCGTGTCCGAAAGTACCTTTCGACGAAGTATCGTGCAAATATACAGAAAAAGGATTGGGAAACCTAAAAATTATACGACCTAAATCGCTAGATTCTCCACTATCTTGTATCAGACGGAAAGGAATACCACTTTTGAGATACTTGGACCAATCAATATGACGTGAATCAAGCTGGTTGCCCTTACGGTCGAACACTCTGATATGATTTCGATAAAAGAAAGAAGAATCTTTCGAGAATTTCGGTATCATCTCACGTTTCACAATCTTTGGTGGTATCTTCCAGGTAGGATTGAGTTCGAAGTATGTGAGCTGCGAAGTGAGCATAGGCGACTTATGTTCGAAAGAGCCACAGCAAATCTTCATCTCGAAAAGTGTATCGCGTTCAATGTCAACTGCTTTGAGCATAAAGGCTGCAGTATTAACATAGACATATTTCTTTCCCATCGGCTGTCTGAATTGCCACCTGGCACGTTCTAAGTTGGCAATAAGGCAAGCACGCTTCTGCTTGTCACGACCTGAGCGCCGTAACTCTTCTTGCAACTTAGTATAATATAAGGTATGGGGCTGGGCATCTTTCAATGTTTGCTGCAAATTAGAGGAAGCACCCGTGAGCATTGCTTCATCAAAATGAACAGAAGCACGTTTGAGCGGAGTAATGAACAGACGAAACATTTTCTTCTTCCTATCTGCCGGGGGTGTTACAGAATCGGGATAAGCACCTAAATCTTCATATAGATTATTATAGATAGGTGCCGGTTTGATAAAACCATAATATAAGCCGTTTATATATGTCAGATATGCCCTGCTCAAAAGATATTCCAAACGAGCAGCAAGCAAATTACGATGATCGCTGGCTTTAGGTTCACTTTGTTTCCAATTGTTCAAAGCACTTATAATATTATTCAACCCAAGAAGTTGAGGCTGCACACCATGTTCTGTAAGATTACGAAGATAACTAATAAAGATATTTCTCTTTTGCTCGCCATCTGGCGACACCCAAATCAATGGCTTCCCGTCTTCATAATATTTTAGTAAAGCAGAATCGCGGGCTGCCGATGAATGTCTTTCAGACACAGCTCCAGCAATAACAGCGCGAACAAACACAGAATCAACATCGGCTCCTTTTTTGAAAATACCACAAGAGCCGAAAGAAAAAGTCATTATCAGTAAGATGAAGACTAAAACGATGGAAGGCAATAAACTTTTCTTCATCACTCGTCGGAATTAATGTCAATACATAGTCCCTCAAATGCCAATTGGGTATTCGGGAATGTCTTTTGTGCTTCGGCAAGCAGAACATTCTCATCGTCGTATCGAGCAGAAAAATGCCCGATAACAAGTTGACCTGCATGTGCTTCTTTTGCAATCGTTGCTGCTTGAGTGGCCGTAGAATGATACGTCTCTTTCGCTCTTGGCTCATCAACATCTTGAAAAGTTGCTTCATGAAACAAGACATTCACGCCGTCTATCAACGACACGATATCCGGTTTGAAACAAGTATCGGAACAATAAGCGTATGAACGGGGAGTATAAGAAGGAATGGTGAGAGCAGAATTGGGCACTACTTCTCCTTCGCTCGTCACAAAGTCGGCACCATTCTTAATAATATTGTATTGGCTCATCGGTACACCATAGAAATCGGCCACAGAACGTATAAGATGATTGGGCAACTTCTTCTCTTTGAAAAGGAAGCCGCAACACGGCAAACGATGACGTAGAGGAATGGTATAGACTTCAACAGTTCTATCTTCGAAGATCAATGAAGATTGATTGGATTCAAACTCATGAAATACGAGATTGAAAGGTAGCTTATTGCAGA
>DAIUBN010000232.1:0-3356 GCA_036846645.1 Bacteroidaceae bacterium
CATCTAGTGAAACAATCACTGTATAGTTGTCTGACCTCTTTTGGGCTGTAGATGATATTGCAATGAGTAATGCAAATACAAATAATAAAATCTTTTTCATCAGTTCTTACGATTTACCACAAAGATAGTGCAAATTGGGAGCTGAACAATCATCATTTAGAGAAAAACTTATTATCTAGTTGTAATGCGATGAAAAGATATAATGTGATGGGGTGGGGAAAAACAAAAAGAGGATGAATCAATGATTCACCCTCAAAGAAAAATAGTGTTTATAATAGTTTCGATTATATATTGATTCTTAGTCCGATGTAGAACATGCGTCCTTCCATTGGCCCCCATATCATAGTAGGCTCAAAAGTCTTGCTCCATGGGTTGTCGGCTCCAATAATGGGATTCTTTTGCATGACGTTGGTAAGATTCTCACCACCAAGATAGATGGAGAAATGACGGAACCAGCGGGTGATTTGTACATTGAGCTGTTCGTAAGGAGAGAATCGTTCGTCCCACGAAGCAGTGCCATTGCTAGTAGTATAAGGAGTAGGCATACGTCCTCCACCGTTGAGTTGTAAAGTTGCATCGAATTGCCAGATACCGAGCGTCGTTTTGTAGGATGCCGAGACGAGTCCTTTGTATTTACTGGTGAGTGGCTTCTCCATTAGTATGTCGCCATAAGTGGTTTTTACGTCATTGAAACGATAAGCCGCACTCAGAGTCATGCCTTTGAATAATGGATAAGACGCATCA
The DNA here is from genome assembly GCA_036846645.1 of Bacteroidaceae bacterium. Taxonomy (GTDB): domain Bacteria; phylum Bacteroidota; class Bacteroidia; order Bacteroidales; family Bacteroidaceae; genus JAAYUD01. The sequence continues at coordinate 745 of DAIUBN010000232.1, forward strand.
ACTTGAAAAGTGTGAGAATAAGACTTACCTTGTAGATTGGTAATGTGTATCTGTTGAGGGTTGCTGTCGTAGTCTACTACAGCCTGATTACTGAAATGAGTGTAGTAGTATTCTCCATTAAGTTTCAGCGTTTGTCCGAAGAGTGGAATATTGAGGGCTGTACTTGCTCCATAGTTCCATGCTGATTCTTGGTTCAGATTGTCGATAATAAGTTCGCGCCCGCTAGCCATCAAGTAGTTGTTTTCTGCCAAGGCATGCATGGTTCGATAACCTTTGCCTGCCGAAAGTCGGAAACTGACTACATCGTTGGGGGCATATTTTAGATGAAAGCGGGGCGTGACGAACGTGCCATAAAGGCTACTATGGTCGATGCGGATACCAGCCATTGCCGTGAGTTGATGATGTAGATTATAAGTGTACTGAAGATAAGCACCTGGTACTGTCTCTTTCTCCTTATTATATATAGGAGTAGATTGCAAGTCGTTTTTCAATCGATATTGTTGCCCGAAGTAGTCGTGGTTCAGACTTAGTCCTGCCGACAGATTGTGATGTTCTGTAAAGTCGGTTTCGAAGATGAGCGAGGCGTAAACATTCTTTTCGTTTACATAATAAGACTTGTATCCGTAGCCTGCACTCTGTTCATGCATCGATGCCGAAGTAATGAGAGCAATGTTGGTTTTTGTTTCTTTATTCAGTATGAAAGCATTCTTGGCATAAGCTTCGTAACGATTGGATTCAATACCTATTTTAAACAAGTCGCCGGCTTGAGTAGAAGGTTTGGATAGCTGTCCGCCATCTCTATTTTCTTTCATCACCCCGATACCTCCGTGAAAGATGTATTTGTCGCCCATCCATAGCCAACGGTTATCCAGATGATATTGCTTCACTCGTGGCATGTCGATAAATCCGTCGCCGTTGCTGTCGTGGTCTTTCGCACTATTCTCGTAGTGAGTGAGTAGTTCGGTACTCAACCTTTTATTGAGGTGGATATTGGCATCAGCATTTACCTCATAGCGACTTTTTGTGTTGCCATAAAGATTGAAGTTGACGGCTTGCTCGTCTTCAGGTTTAAGAAATTCAACATTGATTTGACCGGTGATAGATTCGTATCCGTTCTTTACCGACGAACTGCCTTTTGATACTTGTATACTCTTCATCCATGGTCCTGGTACATAACCTAGCGAATAGGGGGCGGCAGCACCCCGATAGTTGGGCATATTCTCTGTGAGCATTTGAACATAGGTGCCCGACAACCCAAGCAGTTTAATTTGTTTGGCACCTGTTGTGGCATCCGAATAACTCACATCGATAGATGGATTGGTGGTGAAACTTTCGCCTAAGTTGCAACAAGCTGCTTTGAAAAGTTCGTCTTTCATGATGCTCACACCGTTGAGGGCTCCTCCCATGCGACGAATGCCCACTTTTCGTGCAGTAACTGTCACTTCTTTTAGTTGCTTACTTTTCAGTGTATCCGATTCATGATGCTTATTGTCCTGACTATATGCCGTAGTGCTCAAAAAGAATAGCCCAATGGCTAAAAAAATATTTGATTTCATTTCTAATTTTTTGATATTATTATTTCAATAAGATAAGTGGAGATACGATTCGTCGCATCTCTGACATCAACTCTGATTATGAAATAACAGAAATCAAATAAGGAGCACTCTGATGAGGCTGAGATAACTTCGTGGCGGTGCTTCGATATCTTCTGGAATGTACTTGGAAACCGCTTGATGAGAAGGAAACTGTTTGAAATAAGAACATAACTCACTGATGATGGCGACAAATGAATAATGAGCAGACATATCGACGTATGCTTTTTGTGCCATATTCAGTGGCGATAGTTTCAGCATTGAGAATTTCATGCATTCTGACTTTGACTTGCAGCAGTCATGATGTCCGGTAGGCATCTCGTCACAGTCGTGTTGCAACGCCAGCTGAATGGTGTCATGGTGAAGACAATGTAATACACCAACGCCAGGTCCAAGATAAATAATCATCCAGGAGACCAATAGTGCTATCAATATATTGCCTTTTCTCAAATATTGCATGTTACAAAAGTACGATACTTAGTGATATAGGACAAATATTAATGATGATACTTAAATATTTTTACTATTTAGATACACTTTTATTTGCTCTCATGGCACTCAGAACGGGTAATGTCAATGGTATGGTAAGTATCAAAGTCAGTACGTCGCAAACTGTCTGACATACTTCAACCCCTATGAGACCAAAGAAATGAGGCAGTATCAATATCAAAGGAATAAAGAACAATCCTTGTCGGGCAGATGCAAGAAGCGAGGCACGGCCACTCATTCTGATGGTTTGCAGCATCATATTGCTGGCAGTATTGAATGAAGAGAAGGGCAGTATGGCAAGCTGGAAGCGGAGTGCAACGGCACCTACAGCAACAACTTCGGGGTCGTGGCGGAATGTCTCTACCAATTCGGGGGCAAAGAAGATGGCAACACTACAGATTGTTGCCAAAAGCAAAAATCCAGAAATGGTGCAGAACCAGAAACCTTGACGAACTCTGCTATAAAGATGAGCACCGTAGTTGAATCCGCATACCGGCTGGAAACCTTGACCGAGTCCAATCATAAAAGCAT
>DAIUBN010000233.1:0-3316 GCA_036846645.1 Bacteroidaceae bacterium
ACTTAGATGGGTATGAGAGAATCCCAATAAGGTTGAATCGCTATAATGATAGCCCGAAGAAGCATCCCATCCCAAAGTTCGGGTATCAGGACTCAGTTGCACTGCTCCGAAAGGCATAGTTGCACCAGGATAAGTATGTCCATGGGCATCGGTACCAATCATCGGGTTGACAAAGCCACATACATTTTGTTGAGAGTTAGAACAAGAAGCAATCAACAGGATGCCTGCACCCAATATCCAATTATAAACTTTCATCATCATGCTGAGGTTAAAAAATAGTATCCCTGCTCAATACAGAACAAGGATACTACAAAAAGTCAAATTACTTAGAAGCGTAACCGCTGTTCTGTTTCAGTTTACCATTAGATTTGATAACCTGATTGATTTCATAAGGCAGTACACTATATGTTCCACCAGGAGTATAAGTCTTAGCTCCCATGTTTGCCAAACTGATAACACCATCGTAAGATTTGCCATTGATGGTCATCGTTTCGCCTTTTACTGGAGAATCAGGATTAGTACGGTCGGCATGACCAATACCATGCTTAGCAGTCTGTATCTTTGCCAATGCATCTAGATTCCAGTTGGCACTACCACCAGCCGACCAACGTTTCAAGTCCATCAAACGATCAGTATATTCACCAGCCAATTCACAACGACGTTCGTGCATCAAATCCATCATTGTCGGAGCTGTGTAAGTGATGCCTTCTTTAGCACGAACTGCAATTCTATTTAAAGGAGCAGCTGCTTCGGCATTCTTTCCTTGCATAATCAAAGCTTCTGCTTTGAAAAGCAACAGTTCAGAGAAACGCATCAATGGAATATTCAAATCCGTTGTAGGACGGTCACCATTAGTAGAGATATGAGAATTGCCCTCTCCGACTCCTGCCGATGTCAAATGACCATAAGAATAAGGATCCATATATTTATTGAATTGGAAACCACATTCGTTATCAGAAGAAGAATAATATCTCTTGCTTGTTCCGAAATAAGTGAAGGTATCACCAAATTGCAGAATTGTAGCACTACGACGAGTATCGTTATTGTTGTATTCGGCAAATAATTCGAGTGTCGGTTTGATATTACCCCAACCGTTGTAGGCACCCCAACCTTTATTCTCTAAGCAAATACCAGGGAATTCACTTCCGGCATAATTGCTACCACTAGAGTTGACAGAGAAGATATACTCTTTGCTCCAGTTGTTATCAATCTTGAATACATCAGCATAGTTGTCGAGCAAAGCACGACTACCTTCCGATTCTACCTTATCGACTATACTTGGAATATTAGCCCACTGCGTAGCATCATGCTGTGCCCAATAAGCATAAGCTTTAACCATAAATCCGTAGGCAGCATCTTTTGAAGGACGTCCATAGTTATCGGATGTGTAGTCTTTGAACCAAGGCAACAAGTTGGCTGCCGATTGGAAATCCTCTACAATCAGTTTGTAGTCGTCCATAACAGTGGCACTCTGGGTAGGTATCTCGTTGACTTGTGCATTATAATCAGTCAATTGTTCATAGCGGACAAAAGGTACGCCATTATCGGCACGACCATAACGATAAGCTATCATGAAATGAGTAAAAGCTCTCATAAAGTAAGCCTCACCCAATGAACGTTTCATAATATCGGTACGATTGGCTTCGTTAATTTGCAGTGCATGATAAATAATGTTATTGGCAATAGCCATTGTAGTGTACATTTCATTGTAGATATCTTTGATACTACCTTCTGTACTACCATTCATCTTCAGATTAGCAAGATTCATCTGGCTTGAGCCACGAGTACGACCGTAGAAGATATCATCACTTGCACCTTGCTCCCAAAATAAGTTACGTCCCCATGTTTCCTCCAAAGAGAAACAATAGTAAAGACTGGTTGTTGCCGAAATGAAGTCATTATCTGTTTTCCAGAAATTAGTTTCTGTAGGACTGCCTTCATTGACTGTATCGAGCCAGCTTCCTGTACAGGAAGTGCAAATAGCAACAATCGACAATAATAATAAATATATATTTCGCTTCATAATAATCTAAAATTGAAAGGGTTAAAATTTAAGTTTAAGAGCCAACGAAATAGTTCTGGATACAGGATACTGTCCGGCGTCGAGACCAGTGCCACCAACTTCTGGATCAATTCCAGTATAAGGAGTAATAGTGACGAGGTTGTCGCAGCTCAGTGTCATATCGAAAGAACCTCTGCGGTCGTTGAAATAACGTAGTTTCCTAAGCAAGTCGGTGAACGAATAGCTGACAGAAACATTCTTAATTCTCAGATAAGAACCATTTTCAAGATAATAATCAGATTCTGTTCCGAAGTTATTGTTCGGGTCACTCATTGTGATACGAGGAACTTCGGTGTTAGGACCATCAAGGGCTTTCAAAATCTTGTTAGAACGGTTGAAACTGCTCAATGATTCATTCAATGTGGTATACTTGTAGGCATTGAACAAATGAACACCAGCTACACCCTGAATCATCATATCGAAAGAGAACTTCTTATAAGTAAATCCGGCATTGAAAGAATAGCTCAACTTAGGCATTGAATTGCCACGGAATTCTTTATCACCGCTACCAATAGAACCATCGCCATCAAGGTCAACGAATTTCAAATCACCAGCCTTGGCATTGGGTTGAATCATTGTGCCCTTACTGTTTACATAAGCTTTTGCCTCAGCATCAGTCATAAATACTCCTTGAGTCGGAATGACATAGAAAGAATAAAGAGGTTTGCCTTCGATAGTTCTATAAGGATTCAAATCTTTATATGTACCACCCGATGTCCATACCGGTTTATTTCCATCAGCGTCGGCAGCACCTATATCAGTGACACGGTTTCTTAAAGTTGCGAAGTTGCCACCTATATAATAACTCCAATCCTTATTAATCTTGTCTGACCAGTTCAAAGAAACTTCAAGACCACGGTTGTTGACAACACCATCGTTGATGTATTGAGCACCAATACCGATAGTGGTAGGCCAGTTTGTATCCTGTTGCTTAATCAAGCCTTTAGTATTCTTATTGAAATAATCTACTGTAACATTCAAACGATTGTTGAATAGCGAGGCATCCAAACCAAGGTCTACTTGCTCTGAAGTTTCCCATGTAAGGCTAGAATTGTAACCGCTAGCCAGATAAACACCATTCATCACAGGAGTAGTAGCACCAATTTGACTACCTACATCTCCGCCACCGATGATACGGCTAGATAATGAAGGGTTGCCATAGCCATAACCAATAGAGCCTAAGTTACCGATCTTACCCCAGCTGGCACGAATCTTTAATAAGTTCAAACCTTTAATCTTCGGCATCCAAGGTTC
>DAIUBN010000234.1:0-3281 GCA_036846645.1 Bacteroidaceae bacterium
GAAGCATCAAACAGATGAGAGATAACGATAGGAGTATTCATATCATCATCCATTACAGCGTAGCATTTGGCACGCAGCTCTTTGAAATCCACTGTCGATTTATCCGATGGTGTGATGTTTTTCAACGTTTCCCAAGCATCCATCAATCGCGACAATCCTTTTTCCGAAGCCTGCAATGCCTCGTTACTAAAATCTACCGTACTGCGATAATGAGCCTGAAGAATAAAGAAACGAATGGTCATTGGCGAATAAGCACGCTCCAACAATTTATGAGAACCGGTGAAGAACTCTTCGAGGGTAATGAAATTGCCTAACGACTTGCCCATCTTCGTTCCGTTGATGGTTATCATATTATTATGTACCCAATATTTCACCATATCATCGCCCTGAGATGCTACAGCCTGAGCTATTTCGCATTCATGATGAGGGAAGACAAGGTCCATTCCACCGCCGTGAATATCGAAGTGGTCACCTAGATATTTTCTTCCCATTGCCGTACATTCGGCATGCCAACCAGGAAAACCGTCACTCCAAGGTGATGGCCAGCGCATGATATGTTCGGGCTGAGCACACTTCCAAAGAGCAAAGTCGGCCGGATTGTGCTTCTCTTCTTGTCCGTCGAGCTCTCGAGTTGTATTGAGCACATCGTCGAGGTTGCGGCCAGAAAGCTTACCATAATGATACTTCTTATTATATTTCTCTACATCGAAGTATATGGAGCCCTTGCTTTCGTAAGCAAAGCCGTTGGCCAAAATTTTCTTCACCAATTCTTCTTGTTCGATGATATGACCCGAAGCATGTGGTTCGATGCTTGGAGGCAACACATTGAGTGCTCTCATAGCATCGTGAAATCTATTGGTATAGTATTGAGCCACCTCCATCGGTTCGAGCTGTTCGAGGCGGGCTTTCTTTTCGATTTTATCTTCACCTTCGTCGGCATCGTGTTCCAAATGGCCTACATCGGTGATGTTGCGAACATAACGTACTTTATAGCCTAAATGCTGAAGATAGCGGAACAGCACATCAAAAGTGATGGCTGGACGGGCATGTCCCAAATGGGGATCGCCGTAAACTGTTGGTCCGCAAACATACATCCCGACATGAGGAGCGTGCAACGGAACAAAAAGTTCTTTCTTTCTATCAAGTGTATTGTAAAGGGTCAGTTTATTTTCCATAACTATATTCTTTATATGATTCTTTTCTATATTATTAATGACGATGCTTATTCATCTATTTTCTTATTCAGCTCCAGCATTTCTTCGATATAATCTCTGTTATTGCTGAGCCGTGGTATCTTGTGCTGTCCGCCTAGTTTTCCTTTATTGGCGAGCCAGTCGTGAAACAGTCCTTTCCGGGCAGGTATCAGTTCGAGCGGTTGCAGTGCAATGTCTTTCCAACGTTTGGCCTCATAATCCGAATTGACCTCCTTGAGGGCACTATCGAGCACCGAAGCAAATTTATCAATAGAATCGGGTTGTTTACTGAACTCGATGAGCCATTGATGACGACATTTGGCGCGAGCATCCATAAACACCGGAGCAGCAGTATAGTCGGTCACTAAGGCACCGGTAGCGGCACAAGCTTTAGCCAGTCCCTTTTCGGCATTGTCTACAATCAGTTCCTCACCAAAAGCATTGATAAAATGTTTGGTACGGCCTGTTATATTGAACTTATAAGGGTTCTTGTGGACAAACATCACGGTATCACCTATCATATATCGCCACAATCCGCAAGAAGTAGAAATCACCATAGCATAGTTCTTATTCAATTCTACTTCGTCGAGGCAATATGTCCGCGGGTTGTCGGTGCCCACATCTTCAAGAGGAATAAACTCGTAGAAGACACCATAATCTATCATCAGCAACATCGAAGGGTCGTCAAGTGTACTTTGTGTACCGAAATAGCCTTCCGAAGCATTGTATGTTTCGATATAATGCATCTTCGGAGAGTGAATGACCTGCTTATATTGTTCAACGTATGGAGTGAAAGCCACGCCGCCATGAAAGAATACTTCCAGATTGGGCCATACTTCTTCCAGCGTCTGCTTTCCGGTCTGCTTCAATATATGTTTAATGAGCACCAAAAACCAAGAAGGAACGCCCGAAAGATTGGTCACATTCTGATGAATGGTACTATTGGCTATTGCCTCTATCTTGCTTTCCCATTCGTCCATCAGTGCAATTTTCTTGCTCGGCACCCTCACCAGATTGACAAGTGGATTGATGTTCTGCATCAGAATTGCCGAAAGGTCGCCCACCAGACTATGTTTGGTATTATAGTTCGGACTATGGCTACCACCCAATATCAGTCCCTTGCCCGAGAACATTCTGCTCTCAGGATTCATTCTGAGATAAAGAGCAACAGCATCTTCCCCACCCCGATAATGAATGTCTTTCAAACCTTCCTTACTGACAGGAAGAAACTTGCTTTTATCATTTGTTGTACCCGAAGATTTGGCAAACCAACGGATATCCGATGGCCATAGCAGATTCTGCTCACCATGACGGGTACGGTCGACGTATGATTTGATATCGTCGTAAGTCTGAATAGGAAGTCTGTCTTTAAAATCTTGATAATTGTGGATACTTTTAAAATCGTATTTCTTTCCCCACTCCGTACCTTCGGCATAGCGTAGCAGATGCATCATCACCCGCTGCTGGATATCGCCAGCATGAGTGGTGTACAAATCTATCGCCTTCAAACGGGAATTGAAAAGCGGTGTTACTAATTTTGTAATATTCATCTAGTCAAAAAATATTGTATCTACGCATCATGTTTTACGTTACAAAAGTAACGCTTATTTATCTTTTTTGTACCTTTACAGAGAAAATCTTCTCAAAAATAGATTAAAAAAGTTGGAGGAGCCTTAAATGAGAATAGGAATTTTAACAGCAGGAGGCGATTGCCCCGGTATAAACGCCACTATCCGTGGGGTTTGCAAAACAGCTATTAATCATTATCATTTCGAAGCCGTAGGCATTCATGGCGGTTTCACAGGACTATTGGAAAAAGACGTTGAAATCTTCGACGACCACTCTTCTTCGGGACTGCTCAACCTAGGCGGAACAATGCTGGGCACTTCGCGCGAGAAACCTTTTAAGAAGGTAGATGGCCAGCTCACCTCAAAACCCCGAATCATTGTCAACAACATGAAAGAACTGGGCATCGACTGTCTGGTTTGCATCGGTGGCAATGGCACACAGAAGACGGCAGCCAAGTTTGCCGCAATGGGCGTTCCGGTAGTAGGCATTCCAAAGACAATAGATAATGATATATGGGGC
>DAIUBN010000235.1:0-3263 GCA_036846645.1 Bacteroidaceae bacterium
ACCTGTCAATTTACCGTTCAAAGAAGGAATAACTTTACCTACAGCCTTAGCAGCACCTGTAGAAGATGGGATAATGTTGCCAGAAGCAGCACGACCACCACGCCAGTCTTTCATAGAAGGACCGTCAACAGTTTTCTGAGTAGCTGTTGTAGAGTGAACTGTTGTCATCAAACCGTCTGTGATACCGAAGTTATCGTTCAATACTTTAGCGATAGGAGCTAAGCAGTTTGTTGTACAAGAAGCGTTAGATACGAATTGTGTACCTTTAACGTATGTCTTTTCGTTAACACCGCAAACAAACATTGGGGTATCATCTTTAGAAGGAGCAGACATAACAACATATTTAGCACCAGCCTCGATATGAGCCTGAGCTTTCTCTTTCGTCAAGAACAAACCTGTAGATTCTACTACGTATTCAGCACCTACTGCATCCCATTTCAAATCAGCCGGATTTCTTTCTGCTGTAACGCGAATTACTTTGCCGTTAACAATCAGCTGGCTCTTCTCAACATCAGCTTCGATAGTACCGTCGAATTGTCCGTGCATTGTATCATATTTCAGCATGTATGCTAAATAATCTACTGGGCAAAGGTCGTTGATACCTACAATCTGAATGTCATTTCTTTTCTGAGCTGCGCGGAATACGAAACGTCCGATACGTCCGAATCCATTAATACCTACTTTAATCATTTTGTTTAAACGTTTAAGAGTTTTATAATAAAATTCAATATTCTCTTTCCTAAAAAGCAGTGCAAAATTACTAATTATTTCTTATATATGTGTACTTTTTCTCTGTTAAATATCAAAAAAGCATTGTATAATTTATATAAGGTATGTATTGTGCATAAAAATAAGGCTTATAGGACAACTTTAATAGTATTAACCCTATAAGCCTTATAAACTTTTGAAGACATTTTAGATGGTATAAGTCCTATGAACTTTATCTATGTTGTTTAGGCCTTATGCAATCTATGTTTGATTAGTTCTGCGGAGCGTCTTGCTGGCCACCTTGTCCAGCACCACCGTGACCACCATGTCCACCACGATGCTGCATCTGTGTCTTTTCGTATTTTTCGTATGCTGTGAACTGTTCTGGAGTGAGAATACCTTTCAATGCAGTCTTATAGGCTGTACGACTTTTTTCCATTGCTGTTCGCATTGTCTGCATATCTTCTTGTGATGGACGTTCGCCTTCTTTCATTTCGGGGCGATTCTTCTCCATTTGGGCTACGAAAGTTGTATTCAACTCATGGATATTGGCAAGTTGTTCTTTGTCAAGTCCGCTAATGGCTTTTGCCATACCTGCATCCATCTTCTTGACCATTTCTTTTGAATCCATCTTACCTGGTCTTCCACCTTCGTTTTGTGCCATAGCTGTCATGCCCATCAGGCAGAGAGCTGCAATAATCATTGTAATCTTTTTCATTTTTCTTTTTCTATTAAACATTAATAATATCAATACTTTATATCCTTTAAACGCTACAAAGATGGGGAAGATTTAACAATGGAAAAACTAATCTCGACGAATCCCCCGAATTTATAGACTATTTGCTCTATCGGTAAGCTTGTGTAGGGTCTAAGAGCCTATGAAGCTTATCGGACTTATGTGCCCAATAAAAAAATAAAATTCGTTCCTTTTTTATTTTGTTCTGCTTTCTATTTGCATTATCTTTGCAGCCACAAATAAAAAGAGAAATTAAAGTGATACCTAACATTATTTATAAATAACTTTAATTCTTATGAGCAAGAAGATTATTATCTTGGACTTCGGTTCACAAACCACTCAGCTCATCGGCAGAAGAATTAGGGATTTGAACATTTATTGTGAGATTCTACCTTACAATAAGTTCCCTAAAGACGACCCTGATGTGAAGGGAGTTATCCTCTCGGGCAGTCCTTTTTCTGTTTACGATGAGAAGGCTTTCAAAATTGATCTTGATGAGATTCGAGGCAAATATCCTATCCTGGGTATCTGCTATGGCTCTCAGTATTATGCCTATTGCAACGGTGGTATGGTCGAACCAGCCAACAGCCGCGAGTATGGCCGTGCACATCTCACTTGGTTCGATTCGAACAATGCATTATTCAGAGGCGTTCGTCTCAATTCTCAAGTATGGATGAGTCATGGCGATACCATTACATCTGTAGGGCAAGGCTTTAATATTATCGCCCATACCGAAGATGTCAATGTGGCAGCCTATCACGTTCCAGCCGACAATATGTGGGGCGTGCAATTCCACCCTGAAGTATTTCATACGGAGGATGGCATTCAAATTCTGAAAAACTTTACTTCCGATATCTGCGGATGCAACCAGGATTGGTCGCCCGAAGCGTTTATCGACAAGACAGTGCGCGAATTGCGAGAGCAATTGGGCAATGATAAAGTGGTACTTGGTTTGAGTGGTGGTGTCGACTCGTCTGTCTGCGCTGTTCTCATTCATCGTGCTATCGGCAAGAATCTTACCTGTATCTTTGTTGATCACGGATTGCTGCGTAAAAATGAATATGCCGAAGTGATGAAGCACTATTCACTGCTTAACCTTCAGGTCAAAGGTGTTGATGCCAGTGATATGTTCTTTAAAGACTTGGAAGGTGTTACCGATCCTGAGAAGAAACGTAAAATCATTGGTCGCGACTTTGTGGAAGTGTTCAATGCTGAGGCAAAGAAATTGAAAGATGTGAAATGGTTGGCTCAGGGTACGATTTATCCAGATTGTATAGAGTCTCTTTCAATATCGGGCAATACGATTAAGAGTCACCATAATGTTGGTGGACTTCCTAAAGAGATGAATCTCAAACTTTGCGAACCGCTACGTCTTTTATTTAAGGACGAAGTACGTAAGGTCGGTCGTAAATTGGGTATGCCCGAATATCTCATTATGCGCCATCCTTTCCCGGGTCCAGGACTTGCTGTCCGTATCCTTGGTGAGGTTACTCGCGAAAAAGCTCAGGTACTTCAAGAAGCTGACGATATCTTTATTCAGGGCTTGCGCGATAGCGACCTGTACAATGCCGTTTGGCAGGCAGGTGCTATTTTATTGCCTGTTCAAAGTGTAGGAGTTATGGGTGATGAACGTACTTACGAACGTGCTGTTGCTCTTCGTGCAGTGACATCTACCGATGCCATGACTGCCGATTGGGCTCGTCTCCCTTATGAGTTTTTGGCTAAAGTCTCCAACGAGATTATCAATAAGGTAAGAGGCGTCAACCGCGTTACTTACGATATATCGAGTAAGCCGCCAGCAACTATTGAGTGGGAATAA
>DAIUBN010000236.1:0-3240 GCA_036846645.1 Bacteroidaceae bacterium
ATATGCTGATTCACATGGCGTTAATCGAAATAAGTAGTGTCCGCTTTCGGACACTTCGTTCGAATACGGACATCTTTAGTTTCTCATCGGTTTTGAAAAGGCAATAAGTAGGAAAAGTTCTTGCTGACGAAAGAAAAATCATTTAATTTTGCGTTATGATATTAGTTGTAGATGATGACAGTGCCATACGCAGTTCGCTATGCTTCATGTTGAAGCATGCTCATCATAATGTTTGTTCGGCTACTTCGCCACGCGAAGCCATTGATATCATAAAGGTGGAAGTCCCCGAACTCGTTTTGATGGATATGAACTATTCGCTTTCTACCGATGGCGAAGAAGGCATTACGCTGTTGCGACAAATCAAAATCTTCTGTCCCGAAGTGCCGGTGATACTCATGACGGCGTGGGGCAGTATTCAGCTTGCGGTAAGAGGCATGCAGGCTGGCGCTTTCGATTTTGTCACCAAACCATGGAACAATGCTTCGCTTATGCAACATATCGAAACAGCCCTCGAACTCAATGCTTCTTCTTCTCAGAAGCAAACAGCAGATGATAGTGATGTAGCTTTCGACCGAAGTCATATAATAGGTAGGAGCAAACGACTGACCGATGTGCTCGATACCATCAAACGTATTGCTCATTCTGATGCTTCGGTGCTGATAACCGGAGAAAGTGGTACGGGAAAAGAACTGATAGCCGAGGCTATACATATTAATAGTAGGCGAGCCCAGCAGCCTTTTGTGAAAGTGAACCTGGGAGGTATATCGCAGACCTTGTTCGAAAGTGAAATGTTTGGTCATAAGAAGGGTGCCTTTACCGACGCGGTGACCGATAGGGTAGGGCGCTTCAAAATGGCAGATGGTGGTACTATCTTTCTTGATGAGATAGGCGAACTCGGTTTGTCATGCCAAGTTAAATTGCTCAGGGTGCTGCAAGAACAAACTTTCGAACCTCTTGGCGAAAGCCGTCCACAGCATGTTGATGTCAGAGTGGTGAGTGCCACTAATGTGAATCTGCGGCAGATGATAAAAGAGCATTCGTTCAGAGAAGATCTTTTCTATCGTATCAATCTCATTACAGTAGAATTGCCACCGTTGCGGGAGCGGAGAGAAGATATTCCATTACTTGTTGAGTATTTCATAGCACAGCAATGTGAGGCCAATCATTTGGAACCGATTACTTGTACCCCCGATGCTTACGATTTCCTTTCGCGGCTTCCTTATCCGGGAAATATTCGCGAATTGAAGAATCTGGTAGACCGTACCATATTAATAAGTGGCAAACGAGTGCTCGAAGCTTCCGATTTCGAAAATCAATACGAAACGCCGATAACCGGCAACAACTCTTTATCGGTAGACGGAATGACGCTTGACGAGATAGAGCGGCAGACGATTCTTAATGCCATTGATAAATGTAATGGCAATATGCAGCAGACGGCACGAACCTTGGGCATCAGCCGGCAAGCACTTTATCGTCGCTTAGAAAAGTACAATATTAAATATGAGGACTGACCGATAATGAAACTCAAGTATCTATTTGCTATATTGGTACTGATGTTGGTGGCATTCTTCGGATTTATATTCTTCCAGATGCCCGACAAACACCGCTCGCTCTTTTATATTACAGAAGTGGCGTTTGTTGTGATACTCATCTATCTGTTGTATTTCTATCATAAGACTATCAAACCCTATCATACCATCAGCTGTGGTATGGAATTGCTTCGCGAACAAGATTTCACAACTCGACTAAGGCATGTGGGTCAGATTGAGGCAGACGAGATAGTCGACATCTTCAATCGATTGATGGAACAACTCAAAAATGAACGGCTGCATGTCAGAGAACAAAATTATTTTCTTGATTTGCTTATCAACGCTTCTCCGATGGGAGTCATTATCTTCGATTTCGATTGGCACATCACACAATGTAATGACGCTGCCTTGCATCTATTAAATATTGGTAGTATAGATGATATAAAAGGAAAGTTGCTTGCTCAATTAGATTCACCGATAGCAGAAACCTTGTCGTCGATGAATAAAGACAGCAAAGACACTGTGCGATTGAATGACGGTCGCATTATCAGATGCAGCAAATTGTCTTTCCTCGATCATGGATTCGCTCATCCTTTTGTCCTGATAGAGACGCTGACCGATGAAGTGACTATTGCCGAAAAGAAAGCCTACGAGAAGGTGATTAGGATGATAGCTCACGAAGTGAACAATGCAACAGCAGGTATCACATCTACTTTGGATTCTGTGCAGACCGCTTTGAAGGATGTTCCCGACATGGACGATTTGCGTGAGGTGATTAGCGTCTGCATTGACCGTAGTTATCGGATGAGTCATTTTATTACCAACTTTGCCGGCGTGGTGAAGATTCCTGAACCTGAGTTACGTCCGGTAGATCTCAATAAACTGGTAGGTTCCTGCAAAACCTTCACCGAGAGTCTTTGTTCCGAGCACCATATTGCACTCAGAATGGAATCGGTTGAAACTCCTCTCATTGTATCGCTCGACCAGTCGCTTATCGAGCAGGTTATTATTAATATTGTGAAGAACGCCGTAGAAAGTATAGGCGAGGGAGGAGAGATACGTATTACGTTGTCGCCAGATTCTCCTCAACTCGAGATTGCCGACAACGGTGCAGGTATCAGCAAAGAGACAGAGGCGAAACTGTTTACTCCTTTCTTTTCTACTAAATCCAATGGACAAGGCATCGGCCTGGTCTTTATCCGCGAAGTGCTGATGCGTCATCATTGCATCTTCTCTCTGAAAACATATCCCGACGGGTGGACCAAATTCAAAATCGGTTTCGTGCATATTGGAAACTGATTTGCGAGAAAGATATGATTGATACGGATAGCAATTACAAATTTGTACAGAAAAGCTCCGATATTCATAAAGAATGTTACATAACGTTTTATTGTTTGCAAGGTATTGACGTACCACTTATTTTTGCTGAAAATTATTAGCAAACAAAAAAAATATTTTATGAGAAGAATTATGATGATAATGGCAGTGATGATGTTGGGTCTCACAGCTATCAAGGCACAGATAAAATGTTGTGCAGGTGGACAGATTACTCAGTTCACAATGGTGTCACTCGAGGGTGATACAATTCCGTTCACTCGCTATGAAGGTAAGGTGATTCTTATTGTCAATACCGCTTCTAAGTGTGGCTTTACTCCTAAGTATGCCGGATTGGAGAGTTTGTATCAGAAATATAAAGATCGTGGATTGGTAA
>DAIUBN010000237.1:0-3227 GCA_036846645.1 Bacteroidaceae bacterium
AGGAAAGATTGCGGCAGCTTATGTTAGAGGTATACAAAGTAATGGTGTTGGTACGTCTATCAAACATTTTGCTGGAAATAACCAAGAAACTAACCGAATGGCAAATGATGCGCGAATCTCTCAAAGGGCACTTCGTGAAATCTATCTGAAAGGTTTCGAAATTGCGGTCAAAGAAGCCAAGCCTTGGACAGTGATGTCATCTTATAATTATATCAACGGTACTTATACTTCTCAGAGCCGTGATTTACTATCTACTATTCTTCGTGATGAATGGGGATATAAAGGATTGGTGATGACCGATTGGTTTGGAGGAAATAATGGTGCCACCCAAGTTGCTGCAGGCAATGACTTGATGATGCCAGGTAGGCAACAACAATACGATCAGATTTTGTCGGCAGTGAAGAATGGTACCTTGAAAGAATCTGATGTCGATATCTGCGTTACTCGTTTGTTGCAACTGATTGTGGCTTCGCCTCGTTTCAAAGGATACGCATATTCTAACAAACCAGAATTAACTGCCCATGCCGAAGTAACACGCCAATCGGCTACCGAGGGGATGGTATTGCTCAAAAATGATAACTCTACACTTCCGCTAGCCTCTTCGGTAAAGAAGATTGCGCTCTTCGGTAATACCTCTTACGATTGGATTGCAGGAGGAACAGGTAGTGGGAACGTGAATAGAGCTTATACAGTATCTCTTGCCGATGGACTGAGTAATGCAGGATTTACAGCTGATAATACATTATCTACTTTATACCAAGGTTATTTGAAGACAGAGAAAGAAAAGCAATTTGAGGAGAATAAGAAGAGTAAGAATCCTTTTCTTGCTTTTTTCAATCAAAAACGTCCCGATGAGATGATAGTTTCGACAGAAGCTCTCCAATCGGCTGCCAAAGAGAATGATGCAGCATTTATCACGATAGGTAGAAGTTCAGGTGAATTCACTGACCGTCATATAGATAGGGATTTCAAACTCTCTACCGAGGAGATGGCATTATTGGCTAGTGTTTGTGATGCTTTCCATCGTGAAGGTAAGAAGGTTGTTGTGATTCTGAATATTGGCGGCGTTATCGAAACTGCTATGTGGAAGAATCTTCCCGATGCCATCTTGTTGGCATGGCAAGCTGGGCAAGAGGGTGGTAATTCGGTAGCAGATATATTAAGTGGTAAGCAAAACCCTTCGGGCAGACTGGCTGTAACATTCCCTATCGGCTATTTTGATGTTCCCTCTTCTGCAAACTTCCCATCCAATTATCAGTTGAAACCCGATCAAATTATTAAGAGTCTGACCAATCAAGGTATTGAAAAAGGCAATGAAAAAGATGTAGACTATACCAATTATGAAGAAGGAATTTACGTAGGATATCGTTATTTTGATACTTTCAAGAAGAATGTATCCTATCCTTTCGGGTACGGATTGTCGTATACTTCATTCGATTATGGAACTCCTTCTGTAAAACAATCTAAAGATGGTTTCACCGTAACATTATCTATCAAAAACATCGGCAATGTCGCAGGTAAGGAAGTTGCCCAACTTTACGTATCTGCTCCTAAATCTGGCATTGATAAACCAGAAAAAGAATTGAAAGCCTTTGCAAAGACAAAATTGTTGCAACCTGGAGAATCGGAAACGGTGACATTGAATCTGAAGAAACAAGATTTAGCATCATTCGATGAACATCAAAATGCCTGGGTATTATCGGGTGGAACTTATCAGATATTACTAGGCTCTTCTTCGAGAGATATCCGCAAGTCTTCTGCATTTTCTATCGTTAAAGATGTTGTCACCGAGAGAGTTCATAATGTGATGGCACCGCAACAAGTGATTAATGAGTTAAAGCAACTCTAAATTTTTATTGTATCCTCGAAAAACAGCATCAATAAGAGCTGAGAAAATCATAAGGAACATTCTCCGAATGCATCAAGACGTTTCATCCGAATCGTCTTGATGTTTTTTGTATAGCGTCAAGACGATTTTTGGATGATATATAAATGATTTCTTTTGTTGTTCATTTATACTCGCTAGGGGTAATACCGAAGTGTTTCTTGAAGCTCGAAGAGAAGTGCGACAATGTGCTGAATCCTGTCATGTCGGCAATCTCCGAAATATTGTATTTGCCTTCAGTTATCAGTTCGGCGGCTCTATTCAATTTGTAAGTCTTGAAGAAGATATTCGGATTGCTACCTGTCAGACCCTTCATCTTGTAATAGAATTTGGTGCGGCTGATGTGCATTACTTCTGTGATGCGGGTGATGTTGAGTTCGGAATTTGATAGCTCTTTTTCCATCAACTGGTAGAGTTCGTTCATGAATGCAGAGTCGTGGTCGGAAAGGAATGCAGAATCAATGTTTTTTGTTTCGGTGGCATGTCCGAGAACGTTGCGCAAATTCTCTTGGTTTTTGAGTTGAGATTCGATAAGTGCCAATAGATACGATGGGTCAAAAGGTTTGGTGACGTAGGCATTAGCACCTTCGTTGAGCCCCTTGACTTGGTCTTCGACCAATGTCTTAGCTGTGAGAAGTATGACTGGAATATGGCAATAAGATATATTTTGTTTCACCATACGGCAGAATTGATAACCGTCTACTTCGGGCATCAATACATCACAGACAATGAGGTCGGGAGATATTTCTTCGAGTTCTTTATAAGCACTCTTTGCATCGAATTTACATTCTACCTTAAAATAAGTAGATAGATAGGTCTTCATATAGTTGGCAACTTCAGGATCGTCGTCAACAACGAGGATGGTAGAGCGGTTGTCTTCATCCTCTTCTTTCTCTTCAATTTGTGGCATTGGTATAGCTCTGTCTTTTAATACCAACGATGGTTCTTCTTGCTGTTTTTTCTCTTCTTCCGAATAACCACTATCGCCTATGGGTAGCGTTATGGTGAATAGTGCACCTCCTTCTTCCTTATTGGTAACTGTTATCTTACCATGATGAAGCTCTACTAGTCTCTTGGTATAATAGAGTCCGATGCCAGTTCCCCAATTGCATTGCAATTGTTCGTTTTCTATTTGATAGTAGCGCTTGAAAATATCTTTTTGTTTATCTTCGGGAATACCTGGTCCGGAATCCCCCACACTGATGTTTACTTCGGTGGCTGTGGCATCAAACAATACATCAATACGACCTTCGGCAGAAGTGAACTTCATGGCGTTAGAAAGTAGATTGTTCATCATCTTTTCTAGTTTATCGCTATCAAACCAAGTAATAAATGAGTCTTC
>DAIUBN010000238.1:0-3210 GCA_036846645.1 Bacteroidaceae bacterium
TGGGATGATAGTAAATATGTTGAGGCAGAACCGGGACGATATCTCACAGTAGCTCGCAAGGCCAAAGGTACCGAAAACTGGTTTGTTGGCGGTATTACCGGCGATAATGTTCGTACTTCTACATTCAAACTCGATTTCTTGACACCAGGCAAGAAGTATGAAGCAACATTGTATTGCGATGGTAAAGATGCCGATTATATCACTAAACCGGAGTCTTATCAGATAAAGAAAATGACGGTGACAAACAAAACTCGTATTTCCGTAAAACTCGCCCGCAGCGGCGGATTTGCAATGAGTTTGTTCCAAAAATAATATGATTAGTAAAGGTTAGTTATTATGTAACCGGTTAGGTTTGCATAATATTAATTTTTGTGTTAGTGTTAAGGTTTGAAATAGGAAGTCTCTCCATGTGATATGGCGAGACTTCTTTCTTTTTATTTATAGAAACACCAAGTAAGCCATTCCCAGATTGGGTTCTGCTTACTTGGTGTAAATCATCATTAAAGTGATATAAATCTTACTATTTCATATTTCTTCCACTATTATCTATCATCTGTCTGATTTCTTCGTTCAGCTCATCGCATTTCATCAATTCTTCTAGCGTCAGATGAATGCGATAGCGCCAATAATGTTTCGGGTTGGCCGGAACATTGATACGTTCTGCCTGCGCATCAGGTAGTCTGAGGTGCTCGTCGATTGATAGCCAGTCTTGGAAGGTCAATATACTGAGCATTGAACTACTATTGAGCTGTTGGTTCACAATCTGCTTGCACACCCATCCGGGAGCCGATGCAGGTAGTTCTCCTTGTTGATGTAGTTCGTCATAATAGAATCTTGCTGTTTTGTCACGATCTTCTTCCCACCATCCCCGAATGGTTGATGTATCGTGAGAAGAGAAGGTACATACCGATAGATAAGGGTATTCGTTGATATGTCCAAATTCGTTCTTCGGACTCTTGGGCATACGCTGTAGTTCCAAACTAAGTATCTGTAGCTGATTCATTACAGCCCCAACACAGTCGGGTACCATTCCGAGGTCTTCACCGCAAACCAGCATTCGGGTAGAACCGATGAGACAAGGTAGCTTTTTCATGGCTTCGTGATACCAAAAATCGTTATGGCGGCGATAGTAATAATCGTTGTACAATCTGTTGAATGCATCTTTTTCTTCCCAGCTTAGTGCATTATAGATAAAGTCGAACTGAACAGCTATTCTTGGATGATACATATTCGGATTCTTCCTGTCGGGTACGAAAAGTACATCGCTGATAAGGGCATAAAGACCTTCTCGGAGCCAATTGCTCTTATCATCTGCTTTTCCAAGAAATTCTGTCTCAATTTTCCTTTGCGTATCATACTTTGGAAGCATTTCGTACAAACCATCTTGGATAGGCTTCAGGTATTTGGCTTTTACTTCTTCGCTATATTCACCGAATATCTTTTCTATCACGAAGTCGTTGATATAAGGCCGGGTGAAGTAGTCTTTGCGGAACCAGATGCCGTAGCGTTGTATCTCGTCTACCGATAGTGGAAGCGATGGTGAGAACTGTCCCAACAGTCCGTGAACAGCATTCATCGGTATCTCCCAAATTCTGAAGAAGCCTAGTATATGGTCTATTCTGTAGGCGTCGAAGTATTGCGACATCTGGCGGAAACGACGTCTCCACCATTTATAATTATCTTTTGCCATCTCATCCCAATTGTAAGTCGGGAATCCCCAGTTCTGACCTTTTACAGAGAAGTCATCTGGTGGAGCTCCTGCTTGTCCGTTCAAGTTGAAGTAGTGAGGCTCTGCCCATGCTTCTACACTGTTTCGGCTTATTCCTATTGGAATGTCACCTTTCAGTATGATATGTTTGCTGCGGGCATATTTGCTTGATTCTAATAGCTGACAATGAAGCTCGAATTGCACAAAGTAATATAGTGTGATAGTTTTGTAGGCTTCGCTTTTAGGAGAACAGAGATCGGCTACCTTCTTTGGATTGTACAGCTGATAGTCGCCCCAAAGGTGGAAGTCGGGAGTTCCGAATTTATCTCTCAGATAGCAAAAAGCGGCATACGGCATCAGCCATTCTTCGTTTGCGGCCATAAATTTTTTGAATTCGGCCGAAGCCAATACTTTCTTCCCTTCTTGGGCGAAGATATCTTTGATGTAATCCCATTTCGTCTTGTTTACGGCTTCATAATCTATCTTGGGTAGTGCATTCAGCTCTTTCTGCTTCTCCTTATAGTATTCAGCTTTTTCTTTATCGTCTATTCTGCCCAATGCTTTCAGATTCATATACATGGGGTGTAGTGCAAAAATCGAAATACTGCTATAAGGATAGGAGTCTGTCCAGGTATGAGTCATTGTTGTATCATTGATTGGCAATATCTGAACGATGCGTTGATGGGTAAGTGATGCCCAGTCTATCATCTTCTGCAAATCGCCGAAATCGCCTACACCAAAGCTCTCTTTGCTTTTTAAAGAGAAGATAGGTATAGCTACACCGGCACCTTTCCATAGCGGACGGGCAAAATTGATGGTGAGGTCTGAGAGAATATATATTTCTTTATCTCTTATCTCTAGTTCATCAATACGATGATTCATGCTGCATTCCCAATCTATTGTATCTTTCTCATTATTCTTTGCCGAGTAGAATTTATATTCAAGAGGGAAAGTCAGTTTTGAAGCATCCAGCTGTATATACCAGCCTAAGATATCTTCGCTCTTCTTCAGCTCCACGCTCTTTTTGATATCCCAGTTGCCCAGCATCTTCTGGTTGCCGTTCATATAGAGCTGTTGCCCTTCCTCAAGTTGTGGGGCACTCACATTGATTCTTAATGTTTTGGAGTGCAATGTGTCTTTGGCTTTGCGCTCTTCTTTTTCTTCATGCCTGATACATTCTGTAAATGCCGAGCTGAAAAGGTATTTCATATTTGGCTCCTGTCGCCATGAATCGAAGGCATAGATAGCATAGCCGCTGTTGTTGTCTTCTATCCGGCGTTTGTTCAAACCACATTCCGACAGCGTTTCTTTTCCTTCTTTAAAGATGAAATATTGGTAAGTCATATTTCCCGAAACGTTGAGTGTGCCTCTCCAGGTCTTTCCATCTGTTGTCGGCAGTGGAAGAATGGATTCTGTGCCATCTTTTTGTAAGATTCTTACTCTTACTTCTTCGCCCCAAATGGTGCGGTAATCGATTTGAAAATGTACTTCCATCATATTAT
>DAIUBN010000239.1:0-3198 GCA_036846645.1 Bacteroidaceae bacterium
ATCGAAGTGTTTATGCTCACCGGCGACAACGAATCGGTAGCCAAAGAGATAGCCCGTCAGGCAGGTGTAGACCATTACTTCGCAGGAGTGATGCCAGCCGATAAGGCCAACTTCGTGAAGCAACTTCAAAGCGAAGGGAAAGTTGTAGCCATGGTAGGCGACGGTATCAACGACAGTGCCGCCCTTGCACAGGCCGACCTCGGCATTGCAATGGGGCAAGGTAGTGATATTGCTATCGAAGCGGCTCCAATGACGATTATCTCTTCCGATTTACTGAAAATACCGGCAGCCATCAAACTATCCAGGCAAACCGTGACAACCATTCGCGAAAATCTCTTTTGGGCTTTCATCTACAATGTCATAGCCATACCGATAGCAGCCGGTGTACTCTTCCCTATCTGTGGCTTTCTTCTCAACCCGATGATTGGCGGAGCTGCCATGGCAATGAGTAGTGTCAGTGTCGTGACGAACAGTTTGAGACTCAAGAGCAAGAGACTGGAATCAAAAGAATAGACCGGCATTGATATAAACCCCGACGTTCTTAAATAGATTGGAATAATTGACTTGCAATCCGATGGGTCCTAATATATAATTGTAAGAAGCTCTCAAGGCGCATCCCCAATCGTTCTTTCCTTTAAGAACTGAGCTGAAATCATGATCTTCCTTGGCGTACTCTCCGATAGCGGTAACGAATATCTTGTTTTGTATTCTGTAGCGCAATCCGAGTCGTGCAGCAAGGAAGTTTCTGTCTACAATATGAGTGTAGAGCACACTCTCCCAAGCTATCTGATGCGGCAGATACCTTCCGCCATATACTCCACCAACATAGTTCTGATAGATGCAAGGAATATCTTTGCCGAAAAGGAATCTACCTTTCAGTTCGGGCAGCACATAAAATTTCGGAGATAAAGCCAAAGCCGTCTGCGCATTGACTGAGAAATCGGCAAAAGGGGCATGTCCTTTATAAGTAGCTCCTGTATTGGTATAGACTGTTCCTTGAAGTTCTACCCTTCCACCTTTAGTTGGATAATACTTATTATCGTAAGTATCCAGTTCCAATTTGGTGAAGTAATTGAGAAAATGACTATCGCCAACATCTACTGCATTGTAATCCACATCGTAGAGCGACCCTTCGAAATGGTAGAAGTCATAACGCAATCCGATACGGAAGCGGAAATTTTCAATCACCTTGCCCAAGAAAGCACCGATTGATTGAGAGAGGTAAGTGAGGGCATCAACCTTTCTGTTGTGAGAATAAAGTTTGTAATCGCTATAGCCCAACTGGTAAGAGAGTCCGAACTTCGGATTGAAATAATTGCCGTAGCTGTATCCTACCTTAATATAAGGATTCTTAGAAAGCCGTCCGGTAATGGCATAGTGATGATTCGAGCCCAGTTTCTTTTCGTTCGAAGTGTTCAGCAATATACTGGCTATCTCTTCTGTGTCAAACCTCACACCGACATTGATACTCTTGTAATCTTTCTCTTTAAGAACGAAAGTCAGATCGGCTGGCGTTGTATCGCTCAGTTTATATTCCACACTCGAAAAGATATCCAATCCCTGCAACATAGATATAGCCCGCCCGATATCCGAAGTATGAATAGAAGAATGATCGGATAGCTTTATCTTCTTCCTGATCCATTCTTCCACATCGCCATTCACGCCATCAATCTTTACAGAATCAACCTGAATCGAAGCATTCTGTGGAACCCTCGCCAGACGTTTATCTCTGATAGAATCACCTTTTTCGGCACCGGCATATATCTTACGACGCAAAGCCAACAAATCTTTCCATTTGCCGCGTGCCGCCCTTTCTCCAATGTTAATCATCGAATCAATTTCGGTCCTCTGAAAGCTTGCAGGTCCATACCCTTTCAAATTAGGATTGATATACAAATCGGGAATCTTTTTATTTTGAACGTACTTATCCTCGCCCATCACATTGAGAAGCTGATTGAGCATATTGGTCATAGAACCCAATTCTTCCTTTTTCTTCCAGCCGGTGCTCAAGTCTATTCCTATTATAATATCAGCTCCCATCTGCTTCACAATATCGGCAGGGAAGTTATTGAGCGTACCGCCATCAACGAGCAACATATCTCCCATCTCTACCGGACTGAACACGCCAGGAATAGACATGCTGGAACGCATAGCTAGCGGAAGCGAGCCCGAGGAAAGAACAACTTCTTTGCCCGACACGACATCTACTGCCACACATTTGAAAGGTATAGGAAGATTGTCGAAAGAAGAGACATTGTGATAACCAATCGTCATATTCGAAAAGAGATTGTAGATATTCTGTCCCGTCACCAATCCGGCAGCCATCGGTGTATTCTTTTTGAGCGACAACGGCACTCGAAGCAGGTAGCGCTCGCGCTCATCTTTGGAGAATGCCGAGACATCTTCACGTTTCACCTGGTCACTCAGTAGGAATATCCAATCTTGAGTGCGAAACAGACTGTCCAACGTTTGAGAACGATATCCGATAGAATACATTCCACCGACAATTGAGCCGATACTGGTACCCACAATATAATCGATAGGAATGCCAGCTTCTTCTATCACTTTGAGTACACCAACTTCGGCCGCACCTTTGGCACCTCCACCGCCAAGTACAAGTCCCACTTTCTTGCGTTGCGACTGGATATTACCGCAACAAATCACCAATCCTATTATAATAAGGAGTAATCTAGACAAACAGGTTCTCTTCATCTGAATTCTTTTTTAAGATAAGCCACTAGGCTTACCTACAAATGTACAAAATACATAAGATTCTCACAATTACTATCTCCAAGAGTCAACAGAAGTAATCTATTTAGAATAGAATTTCCGCTGAATTGACCATTAATCAAGCTTCTCTATATCAATTTAAAAAGACTCCTACGACTTTAATCGGGTCTTATCTTCAGTCGAAGGAGGTCTCTATCAGCAAATTATCTCCAAAGGGGCAGTGACTTGGTATATCAAGAAAGTATATAATCAGCTAATATTCAGCAAAATATCATTTTCTATTTGGCACGCAGATTTTCTTCTGCACGTTTTCAGTAAATCGTATGGGAGTATTCGGCAATACATCAAGAAGTATTTACTGAAACGTCCTAAAGAAAATATATAAACGTCAATACGATTTACCTCAATATTCCGTCGGGTGTAGCTCCAAGTATCATCGGCCTGCGAGACTTGGAGTGTAAGCTCTCG
>DAIUBN010000240.1:0-3153 GCA_036846645.1 Bacteroidaceae bacterium
TTATTGCGTAGGGGTATAGTGGCAAGAGTACTGGGAATCTTTTTTTCAAGTTGAATAGGGGTAAAGATAAGAATACTCAGATGAAAAGATGAACATATCTTTATCAAATGATATAGTGTAGTTGTATGGATTTAGCAGCAGTGGGTGAAAGTCGTAGGAGTAAAGATGGCAAACGAAGATAAACTGCACCTCGAAGTAAAAAACAAACGTGTTTGTTTTGTTCTACTCTCGTCTTGCATTATCTTTGCATACGGAAATAATTAATAATTAAAGCAATGGATGAACTAGAACATATACTGAAGCATGGCATTATCTTCAAAGGTGAGAAGAATAAGAAAGAAGATGATAAAAAGGTGAAGACGAAAGCTAAGAAGCTGCAATATATTCATGGCGCTCACGGCTCTGGATCGGCAAAAATGAAAGCCGAATACCGTCGCCGTAGAGCTAGTCGCCATAAATAAACCTAATGAAAACTTACCTAACTTTGTGAGAAAAATGTTATTAATGAACCTTTGAATCGTTTGTTTAGTCTTTAATAATGTGTTGCGTCCTCTCGTAAACTTCGAGACACATGCGTGTGTTGTGGTAAGGACATTTCCAAAAGCCTGCTTTGTCGTCGGTGCGGTTGATTTCGCCCTTGGCATTGCGGCTCCAATACCATTCTCCGTTCTGATGGTCTACCAAATTGTTTTTGATATAATCCCAGCATTTTAATGAACGTTGGAGTGATTCGTTATCTCTGAAATACTGATAGACATTGAGAAAGCCTATCACGCTTTCGCATTGTACCCACCAATGCAAATCGCTATCTGTATGTCCTGTTGTATAGTTCTTTTCGTGTATCATGGCACCATTTGCCATTATTCCTTCTGCCGAGGCTTTGGCAATGAGTGGCACAACTTCTTCTACTCTTCTAAGTATAGTCTCGTCGCCCAGCACAAGTGCTGCTTCGTGCATCAGCCATGAGGCTTCGATATCATGACCATACGATTCGATGTTGTATTTGCTTTGCCAGTTTTCGTCGAAGAAGAGGTCGAGGTGATAGGTCTCTTTATTGAGAATCTTATCGAGGAATATTTCAATGAGGTTGCGAAGCTGCTGTTTCAGTCTATCGTCTTTCCATACTCTATATAGATTGGTATAAGGTTCCAAAATATGTAGATGGGTGTTCATTGTTTTCTTCTCGTTCTCGTCCTTGTCGCTCAGGCGCATATCGGCTATCTCGTTCCACTCTCTTGTCAACGCTTCTAGATAACCGTTTTTCTCTTTGTCGAAACTATGTGCTTCGATAGCTTCGAACAGTATGCTGGCATAATCCAAAGCCTCTTTATCGCCGGTAGCACGGTTGTACTCACTCAATCCATAGATGGCGAATCCAATGGCATAAATCTGCTTTTTTGTATCGCGTGGAGTACCATCGGCATTCAGTTCCCAATAGATGCCACCGTATGTTGTATCGAAGAAATACCAGATGATATAATCTTTTGCTCTGGTAGCCATATCCAGATATTCGGGACGCCGAAGAACGCGATAGGCGGCAGAGAAAGCCCAAAGTATACGTGCATTGAGAATGGCACCCTTTGATGCTCCTGCAACGAGATGGTCGTTTCCATCTATTTTTCCATAGAATCCACCTTGCTCTTTGTCTACCATCTTGTTCATCCAGAATGGTAGAATATTGCTTTCCAGTTCCTCTATAACTTCTTTTCCGAATTCTTCTAATGTCATGATATTAAATCTCCTTATCTATTAGATTATTTATTCGTTTGTTGTTTTGACGGCTGTAGCTCGTTTTGCCTCAAGCTCTTTCGTTATGGCTTTCATTCTCTTTTCGGACAATGGATAGAAGGCGATGAAGATGAAACTTAGAACAGTTCCTATAGCAGGAAGTATGCTCAGAAACATCTTGATGCCATTGATGGTTTCGGGATTCTGCACGCCGTTGGCCACAAATCCGAAAGCTCCAAGCATCCATCCTGTGACTGCGGTACCGATAGCCCATCCAAACTTCTGACTCATGGATGAAGATGAGAAGATAAGTCCCGTAGCTCTATTGCCTGTTTTTAGTTCACTATAGTCGGCACAGTCGGCATACATGCTCCATAGTAACGGGAAGATGCTTCCGGCGCAGATACTGATGAGTATCTGGAATACAAAGATCAGTGTGATCTGACTCTTATCGAAGAAGTAGAAGATGACGCTGAGCACAGTGGCAATGGCCATAGCTGCCATAAACGTGTGGCGCTTGCCTATCTTATTGCTGATAGGGGCGGCGAGCACAACTCCTAAAATATTGGCCGCTTGACCAACAGCAAGATAGAGTCCACTCAATATGAATGGTATGCCTAGGAACTGAATCTTGCCAAAAGCTGTCTCGTCGACGAAATACTTAAAGTAATATACGGTAGCTCCGTCGCGGATAGAATTGAACACAAGAGATGCAACGCCGGCTCCAAGGAGTATCCACCAGGGAGAATTATGAATCAGGTCTTTGATATCTGTTTTAAGTGGAGTCTTCGTTTCGTTCACCGGTTTCACTCTCTCTCTGGTGAAAGAGAAACAGCCGAAGAATAGCAGGGCACAAGTGATGCCCATCACTACAACTGCCATGAACCAGCCAAACTGCGGTGCAGTCATCCAACCACGCATTACTGTGGCAGGCTGTTCGCCTCCAAACATATTGACAAGTGGCATAAAGAGAAGTAGGGCAATGAAACTGCCGATATAGGCAAACATCATGCGGAAAGTTGCAAGTGTATTTCTATCAGATGGATTGGGGCTCATCACTCCAAGTAGCGAGGCATAGGGCACGTTGATGGCGCTGTATACCATCATCATCAGGGTGTAGGTGATGAAGGCGTAAATCACTTTGCCTGTTGTGCCGAATGGCGGCGTCATAAAAGTGAAGATGCCGATAATAGCGAATGGCAATGCCAGATAGAGCAGATAAGGACGGAACTTTCCCCAGCGGCTTTCTGTACGGTCGGCAATGACACCGACAACGGGGTCGAACAGTGAATCCCAGATACGGGTGACTGCGAACATCGTACCGACAATAGCTGCCGACATACCGAAAACGTCGGTATAGAATATCATCAGGTATGCTCCGAATATCTTCCAAAACATAGAAGAAGACATATCTCCCAATCCATA
>DAIUBN010000241.1:0-3031 GCA_036846645.1 Bacteroidaceae bacterium
CAATTGCATAAAAGAAATACGATTGGGATACAGCAACCAGCTTTTACTCTTTTTCCATATACCTTTTTCTATAGTGATTCGAAAATCGCGGGCACTCTTATCAGGGAATATACGATGCAGACCATCACTTATTTCAAACAAATGTTTTAATAATAAACGCCGTGTATCTTTGTCCGGCTTTTTAGGGTCTTCATTAGCAGTGCAGTCAAGGTAGATGCGATATTCGGGCAAAGAACTAGCCATCAGCTTACCATCGGCAGATATGATATTGCCACGGGTAGGCTGTATTGGAATGTTGTCGCGAACGAAACGTTTGGCCACTTCTTCCCAATAATGACGCTGAAAGGACATCATATAACCCGCTCTACAAATGATGATAGCTCCAATAGCCACTAATATAATAGTGAATAGAGTGTAGCGGTCTAAAATCTTCTTTCTATTTGCTCCTTTTTTTGCCAAAGCTATTATTTATTTTTATATTGTACGATAACAAACGGCGGTTCTGTCGACGTTTGTAAATCGCTATTATTCTTCTTTACATATTCTTCGATTTTACTCTGACGGCTTATTTCCATAAGTTCCGAACTTCGAGCCAAATCGATATATTTCCATTTTACAAGTTCTCTTTTCAGTTTATCTATCTTTATCTGTTGGCGTTGGACGGTATATCGGTTGTCGATATAGAATATAATGAGAGCCACAATCAGAACAACCATTCCGATTTGTTTTCTCATCGCCTTGCCCGATAAGAACATATCGCCACCAATCAGCGAACGCAAATAATTATTATTATGCTTTTTCTCCTTATCGTCTGCCATGCTTATCTTCTCCTATCTTTTCAGCGATGCGAAGTTTTGCACTTCTCGAACGCGGATTCCTTTCTATTTCATCTTTATCCGGAACAATCACCTTGTTGTTGATAGTCTTGAGCGGCGATTTAAGATTCCCAAAGAAATCTTTTCCGCTATCTCCATTAAGGTTGCCTGTTTTCATAATGTTTTTCACCATACGGTCTTCTAGCGAGTGATAGGTGATTACTACTAGTCTGCCCCCTGGTTTCAATACATCAATTGTAGACAGAAGCATGTCTTGCAGGGCCTCCATCTCATGATTCACTTCTATTCGTAATGCTTGAAATAGTCGTGCCATATCTTTCTTTTCGCTCACTTTCGGAAATAAAGGTCTCATAATATCCAATAATTCCTGAACGGTATAGATGGCACTCTTTTGTCTTGCTTTGACAATAGTAGATGCTATCCTTCTGCTTTCTTTAAACTCACCATATAAATAAAAAACATCGGCCAGCTTATTTTCTTCATAATCGTTTATCACATCAGAAGCTTTTAGCTCGGCTTGTTTATTCATTCTCATGTCGAGGGATGAATCGAATCGGAAAGAAAAACCTCGTTCACTATCATCAAAATGATGCCAAGATACACCAAGGTCGGCAAGAATACCATCAACCGGTGAAGCATCATAGTAACGAAGGAAATTCTTCAGAAAGCGGAAATTACTTCTCACGAAGGTAAATCGTTTATCATCTAGAATATTACGCTCGGCATCTTCGTCTTGGTCGAATCCTAAAAGTCGACCTTTATCGCTCAGTCTGGAAAGTATTTCACGAGAATGACCGCCACCTCCAAAGGTGACATCAACGTATGTCCCGCAGGGATTAATGTTTAATCCATCAACACTAGGCATCAGTAATACCGGAACATGATATGTCATTTCTTCTTCACCTATCATTCGTTTTCTCCTTTCATTACTTCTTGTAGTGCATTACTAAAATCTTCCAGATCCATGAACGGTTGTTCAGTCTTCTCTTTTGCCCACATCTCTATTCGGTTGTCCATGCCGACAAAGCGTACATCACTCTGTATACCGGTAACAATAAGATAACGTTTGGGGATAAGAATCCTTCCGTTGCTATCTAATATTACTATTTCTACATCGCTGACATACTGCCTGAAAATCTGTTGATGGCGGCTGTTCCAAGGATTGAGATGTTTGCGAAGTTCATCCAGATCAGTATTCCAAACGCTTTCGGGATACAACACCAGACAATCTTGAAAAACGTCTTTGCGCATAATAAGCCTTTCTTCGGACGCATACTGTAGTTGCTTCCTAAATACAGCAGGTAGAAAGACTCTTCCTTTCGCATCTGCTTTGGCTTCCATATTGCCCCAAAAACGTATCAATTCTTTTACATGTAAAATATCTGCCGTAAAATTAAACATTTCCCCACAATTCCCCACTTTATTTGGGAAAAATTTATCAACTAATTATTAACTAGGCAGAAAAACCCCACTTTTCGACCTAAATGAGGTGCTGTTTCTTCATTTCTTCGGTCGTTTCTTCCAATTCTTTGTACCAAGTGGAGCCATATTTTCGAATAAGAGGTTCTTTAAGAAATTGATATACAGAAATATTATCCTTCTTTCCTTTAAGTACGGCAGCTTTGCATACATCCCAACGGTTGTAGTTGAGTCCGTCGTAACTTCCTACTTTGCTGATGCGAATGGGGTAGAGGTGGCAAGAAATAGGTTTGTAAAAATCGGTTTTGCCTTCTCTGAATGCCTTTTCGATGGCACAATAGCAACAACCGGTTTCGTCGTAACAAGTGAAGACACAGTCTTTTCCGTCTACAATAGAAGTGACTAGGTCGCCTTCGCAATCTATAAAGGTAGTACCTTGTTTATTTATTACTTCTTGAGCTTTTTTTGAAAGTTGATCCCACACAACGGGAAGCGTTTCATCTAGTTTTGCTTTTTCTTCTTCAGTTACCGGTGCACCCGAATCACCTTCTACGCAACATTGTCCTTTGCAGGCTTCCAGGTCACAAAAGAATTTTTCTTTTAATACATCGAACGAAACAATCACATTACCAATCTGTACCATAATTTACTTAAACTAAAACTCTGCAAAGATAATGCAAATCTAGAACAGAATCATCAAATTTGTTTGAATGTTATGCCGAGATGCAGTTTTTCTTGATGCAAAGATACGGCAATGGTTGAGGTTTAGCAAAAGA
>DAIUBN010000242.1:0-2994 GCA_036846645.1 Bacteroidaceae bacterium
AGAGCATTAGCCTTCCAAGCTGAGGGTCGCGGGTTTGAGCCCCGTCTTCCGCTCCATGAAAAGCTTTCCAATCGGGAAGCTTTTTTTATTGGCCTCCCTTTCAAATATAGTTTATATAAGGTTCATGGAGTTGATAAGATTTCATAAGGCTTATAGGGCATTAAAACAAAGAGGACTTATCCAAGGTCCATACAACTAGAAATAGTTACTTTATCGGAATTTCCAAGTAGAAGCGTGCGCCATTAACCAATCCCGTAGAATCGGCATACGCCTTCCCGCCTATCAGCTTAGCCGACAGAGATACAAGATAAAGGTTCAATCCCAAATTGCCATTCCTATTATCCGACAGATAGCGAGAGAAAATCATTGCAGCTTCTTCTGAAGAAAGCATCCTGCCGGTATCAGTCACAGAGAAACGAATTATCCCAGGCAATATTTCGTAAGCCAGTGTAATACTTCCAGATGTCGTATGGCGACAAGAGTTAGAAATATAAACCGATAATATAAAACGCAGGCGTGATTCATCTGTTTTGATATACAAAGGTTTTGACGAGTCAACAGAATCCGGCTTAAACAAAAGAGTGACATCGCGAGACACAGCGACATCGGCATCGTTCATTATAGTTCTACAAAAGCCATTGACTTCTAATTGCACTGGATGAATTTTGTATGTACCACTCTCGATCTTTGAGATATCCAGCACATTACTGACCACTGTATTTAAATATTTGCTACTCCGAGAAAGTCTTCTCAGGATATCAGACCGTTCCAATGCTGTCAATTCTGTCCTATTATAAGTATTAAGCTGTCTATTCAAAGCCACAATATTTTGAAGTGGAACTTTAATTTTATCTCCCACTCGCTGATAAAAACGATTCTTAGCACGCTCGGTAGCTTCGGCAGTTATCGTCTCTTGCCTTAATCGTTTGGCTCTTTTCCTCAACTTATAAACGATGACGATACCGAAAATGACGACGAGTAGAATCACCAAAAAGAACACACAAGTGAACCAACGTAAACGTTGTTCGTCAAGGTCACGTTGACGTTCTATGCCAGCATTAATAATATGTTGCTTCTCTAATTCTATTTTCTGTTGTGCCAATGACATGTTTTGCAAAGCGACTTCGCTCTCTCTTTGGCGAGTGACATAATTGGCCTTTCGAAGTTGCCATACACTCTTTTCTCGTTGCAATAAGAGTACTTGTCTGCGTTTCTCTGCTGCCTCCAAGCGCAATCTGATATTATCCATAGTCAGCTTATCACGCTTACTGATAATCTTATCATAATCAAATTTACTGATATATGCATCAAACAACGCTCCTAAATCTGTATTCAACCATTCGGTAGACAATCGTGCATATTCTTTATAATATCTGTTAGACATCTTATATTTTCCATCAGAATAATAGTACTCACCAAACCATTCGGGAGTGTCCTTCGTTCCTGCCGCTAAAGCAGCTTCGAGTGCTTTCTCTTTATCCTTTTTAATATAAGAATAATAATAGTAGAGCATCATATAGAAATTAGAGAAACTGACATGAGTCATATTTTCATTCTGATACCTCTTTACTATCGATATCATCTTCTTGGCATTTTCTTCATCGCCCATCAAACAATAACTTTTAGCCAATGTCATAGACGGATTGATTCTCATCACATCCGATTGGCAAAGAGAAAGAGCTTTTTTTGTATACCGGATAGCTTCGAGATAATTGCCCAATATAAAGTAACAATATCCTATCTGAGTATAGATGCTCAACTGTTCGGAAGTTTTATATTTCAATGCCAACAAGTAATAAGACAATGCGGTAGCATTCTGTTGCTGAACTGTATAGAAATTGCCCACTTCATAATAGTACATCGAAATACTATAAGAATCACCTTCCAGCCGCATTAGTTCTTGATATTTCCTCAACTGCAATAGCGCTTCTTTAAACCGTTTCTGATAGATATAATAATTGATAACGTATCCCCATGTCTTGAATATATACTTTGGATACTTATTCTTTGTACAAAACCTTCTACACAGATCGAAATTCTTGAGCAAAAGATCTTCTTGCTTGGTATATCGATAGTGCTTTGTCTTATTGGAAAGCGCAATACATTGCGCTTTGACATCTCCTTCACGTCTTGCCATCTCAAATAAAGTATCGCACATTGCATCACCAACCGACAAATTGAGTACTTTCTCCATCTTCAGATAATACTGATAGAGATTATCGTGTATTTTGAGTGGATTATTTTGAGCTTGAGTAGGAAGAAAGGAGAAACAGAGAGCAATAAAGAGGGAAAACAGACACTTCAGGGGATGATCGAACACAAAGCGGGCACCCTTGGTATAAGAAGTATCAACATAAGCGCGGCCATGAAATAAATCGGCAATGATGCGGCAAATATGCAATCCGAGTCCGATACCACGCTTCGACTTATCGAGCATATGGAAACGTTCGAAGATTTTATCAGAATCTTCTGCTTTTACACCACATCCCGTATCTGTAACAGCAAAGCGCACTATATCCGGCAACACCTCATAAGATAATGTAATACTTCCCTCCTCTGTGTACTTGCAAGCATTGGTCAAATAGTTGGTGAGCACCTGTTGCAGCCGTTGGGCATCGGTATGTAGAATATACGATTTATCGGGAATGCCCTGCAAACACAATTTCACGTTCTCGGCCTGACGTCCTCTCACACTTTCGAGAACAGTATGACAAAGATGTTTGATATCCACATTCGCCGGAGTAAGCTGATAAGTACCTCCTTCAAAGTTTGAAAGATCGAGAACATCTGCCACCAATTTGAGCAATAGATTGCTATTGGTCTCAATCATATCAATATAATCGGATTTCTGTTGAACCGTCATACCGATTGCGTCCTCACTATTTAGTACATCGTTGAAACCGATTATTGCATTGAGTGGACTACGAATCTCATGATTCATGTTCTGGAAGAAAAGGCTCTTGATACGCTCCGATTTCTCGGCTTTGTCTTTTT
>DAIUBN010000243.1:0-2954 GCA_036846645.1 Bacteroidaceae bacterium
TGGTTTCCCGATTTTGGTTTGGTAGGAGGAGTACCTTTCTTCATATCGCCGGGTTTCTGCTCACCTCGCGGACCACCAGGCATCATCTTGGGTGCCGATTCTTTAAACAATTTCAATACAGCTGCTTTCTGTTGAGCGTTGAGTGAGAGTTCTTTTGCCATCTGATCGGCACGCATCTGGGCCATCTTGGTCATGTCCATCTTGCCACCTGGAGGGGGACCTTGTGGACCACCACCCTGAGGAGGTTGTGCCAGTGCAATACCGGCGAAACAAAACAAACATACTAAAGCCAAATAAAAATGTTTCATATCTTTTTGTGTTTATGTTCTCGTTATCAATGGCATAAATATAGGAAAGGTTTTGCCAAATGACAAATAAATTGGAGGAAAATAAAAAAAAGTAAGTTTTTTCTTTGGAATTAAAAACAGAATACATACTTTTGTGGCGTAATAAAAACAAAAGAACAAATAGAAAACAAGTTATGAATCGTTCAGTAGTCAATACATATTGGTGGTGGCGTCACTTACAACTCCTAAAGTCGTGAGGAAGCAGTGCCGTATGTATCAACTCTAACATTATAAAGATATTGAAAAGCCCTGTCGCACCTGCGACAGGGCTTTTTCTTTTTTATCCAATCGTGCATACAACAAAATCAAAATATAAAATCAAAATGAATTACTTAGTAGTCAACAATGGTTATTATGGTGAATTCGGCGGGGCATTCGTTCCGGAGATACTTCACAAATGCGTAGAGGACTTGCAGAAACATTATCTTGAAATCATCGAGAGCGAGGAATTTCAAAAAGAGTTTCATCTGCTGCTCAATGATTATGCAGGCCGCCCCTCTCCTCTTTATTTCGCCAAACGTTTGTCCGAACGCTATCATGCCAAGATTTATCTGAAACGCGAGGATTTGAATCATACCGGTGCCCACAAGATAAACAACGCTTTGGGACAGATTCTACTTGCCAAGAAAATGGGTAAGACACGTATCATTGCCGAGACCGGTGCCGGACAACATGGTGTGGCTACGGCAACAGTATGTGCACTGATGGGACTGAAATGTATCGTCTATATGGGCAAAACTGATGTTGCCCGCCAGCACATGAACGTAGAGCGTATGAAGATGCTAGGTGCCGAAGTAGTTCCTGTGACATCGGGCAACATGACATTGAAAGATGCCACCAACGAGGCAATACGCGACTGGTGTTGTCATCCCGAAGATACGTACTATCTGATTGGTTCGACAGTTGGTCCTCACCCTTATCCCGATATGGTAGCTCGTCTGCAATCGGTGATCAGTGCCGAAATCAAGCAACAACTCATGGAGAAAGAAGGACGCGACTATCCCGATATGCTCATTGCCTGCGTTGGAGGTGGAAGTAATGCTGCCGGTACAATTTATCATTATATCAACGACGACCGAGTGAAGATAACACTTGCCGAAGCCGGCGGCCTCGGTGTGGAGACTGGCAAGACGGCCGCCACCATCAAACTAGGTAAGATAGGAATTATTCACGGTGCGCAGACTTACGTTATTCAGACAGCAGACGGACAGATAGAAGAACCTTACTCAGTATCTGCCGGACTGGATTATCCAGGCATCGGTCCGATTCATGCCAATCTGGCTCAACAGAACCGTGCCGAAGTCATTGCCATCAACGATGACGAAGCCATTAGGGCAGGATACGAACTGACAGAACTAGAAGGTATCATCCCTGCTATCGAATCGGCCCATGCACTTGGTGCTCTTCCCAAACTGAAATTCACCCCCGACGAAGTAGTCGTAGTAACGGTATCGGGCAGAGGAGATAAGGACCTCGACACCTATCTGAAGTATGACAGTGAGGGGAAGTTGAGAGGTGAGAAGTGAGAGGTGAGAAGTGAGAAGTGAGAAGTGAAATAATAAAAAGGAAACTATAATAAAAACAAGAATATGAAATCATTCAATTACAAGACAAACAGCAAGACGATACTGGGCGACCTGCATACCCCGGTAAGTATTTATCTTAAAGTGCGCGATTTGTTTTCACAATCGGTACTGATGGAAAGTTCTGACTATCATGCCGGCGAGAACTCGCTATCATTCATCGCCATCTGCCCGTTGGCAAGTATCGGCGTGAACAGCGGAAAAGTGACCAAGACCTATCCCGACGGAAGCAAAGAAACGAAAAATCTGGATAGTAATTATCCCGTAGAGAAAGCTATGAACGAGTTTATCGGTTCGTTCAAAGTGAGCGGAGATTTTTCTAATTACTGCGGCCTATATGGTTACACCACCTTCAACTCAGTGAAATATTTCGAGAATATTCAGATAAAAGAGAGCCACGATGAGCGCAACGATGCCCCCGATATCTTATACCTATTATATAAGTATGTCATCGTGGTGAATCATTTCAAGAACGAACTGACTTTGATAGAGATGCTGAGCGAAGGCGAAGAAAGCAACATGATTCAGATAGAAGCTGCCATAAGCGACCGCAACTACTCTTCGTACAACTTCAACGTTACAGGACCGGTGACGAGTACAATAACCGACGAACAGCACAAAGCCAATGTTCGCAAAGGCATTGCCCACTGTCTGCGTGGCGATGTATTCCAGATTGTTCTTTCTCGCCGTTTCGTACAACCATTCGAAGGCGATGATTTCAAGGTTTATCGTGCACTGCGAAGCATCAATCCTTCTCCCTATCTGTTTTATATGGACTTCGGTGGATACCGCATCTTTGGTTCGTCTCCCGAGACTCACTTCCGCATCGAAGGCGCGCAGGCTTATATCGACCCTATTGCCGGAACAACAAAACGTACCGGCGATACGCAGAAAGATAAGGAACTGACCGAGGCGCTACTGAAAGATCCGAAAGAGAATGCAGAACACACCATGTTGGTAGACTTGGCACGCAACGACCTTTCTCGCAATTGTCACGACGTGAAAGTATTGTTCTACAAAGAGC
>DAIUBN010000244.1:0-2950 GCA_036846645.1 Bacteroidaceae bacterium
AACTTATAATGATTGGTTACCCAATCTATCTCTCGATCTTCCTATCGGGGCGGTGCAAACTTCGCTCAGCTATACAGCCAAAAAAGAAAGACCGTCGTTTCATGATTTGCGGAGCAACTTGAACTATAACAATCGGTATATCTATGAAGGAGGAAATCCGCTGCTCCAACCGGCAACCAATCATGTGGTTGATTTCAATATGGCCTACGGCTGGCTGCAATTGACGGCAGGCTATAGCTATATCAAAAATGCAATCAGTTTTGATGGCAAGAGCTATGAGAAGAATGCAGACGTAGCTATCTTTAGTAGCAAGAATTTCGACCATCGACAGCAGTTTAATGCGGGGATATATCTTAGTCCCGTTATCGGCAGATGGAAACCCGTAGTTGGTATAGAAGGATATAAGCAGATATTCGAAATTCAAAATCAGGGCGCTACAAAATCAATGAACGAGCCCTATTTCTATTTCAGCTTGAACAATACCTTTGAGTTGCCAGGCAAAACAATACTCTCTTTGGATGCCAACTATCAGACAAAAGGGAACTACAGTTCAATATGCTTTTTAGAAACAGACGGTATAGACCTCGGCATACGAAAAACGATGTTGAAAGACTGTCTGGACATTAATCTGCAACTCACCGATGTCTTTCATACTAGCAAAGGCAACTTTTTGCTCTATGGGGATAAACTGACCTACGCTAAGCATCTCAATCCCGATTCGCGCCAGTTGCTCGTTACCGTGACCTATCGTTGGCATCAGAACAAGGCCAACTACAAAGGAAAACATGTATCAAGCGAAGATATCAATCGATTAAAATAATAGCAGATTGATGAAAGATGAAAATATTTAGTATCTTTGCCCAGATAAACAAGGTCACAAAGAAATAAAATATTTTTGCCGTGTGCTACGAGTATGGAGTAAACGGCAGTAATCGCTTAATACCTATTAATAATGAAAAAGTTTATTTTGTTGTGCCTCTGTCTAGCTTCTTTCAGTTTGATATATGCTGGCAAACCCCTCTTAAAGATACAAGGAAAAAGTTTCAAAATTGTTCAGTTCACAGATATTCATTGGATTACCGGTGAGAAGAACAATCTGAAAAATGATAGTACCTTTAAAGTAATGAATGAAATACTCGATAAGGAGAAGCCCGACTTTGTGGTGTATACCGGTGATGTCGTTGTTTCGGAGAATGCTTTTGTAGGATGGGATAAATGTCTCGCTCCAGTCATCTCTCGTAAGATACCCTATGCTGTGGCTTTTGGCAATCATGATTCGGAACACGGCATTCCAGAACATACCATATTTAATTATATAGCCGGCAAACCCTATAATCTAACGGCCGATGAAGGACGTGGAGTTGCCGGATATGGGAATTGTGTTATACCTTTATATAATAAGGAAGGACGCAACATCTGGAACTTCTTTCTTTTTGACTCTCACTCGGGCACTAACGATTCGATAATGGGAGAGTACGATTGGATAAAAGAAAACCAAGTGAATTGGTATGTCAAAGAAAGCAATCGTATCAGAATCCTCAATAAGCGCATCGTTCCTGCTCTCGCTTTTTTTCATATTCCACTCCCGGAGTTCGAATATGTCAGAACCCGTTCGACCACCAAAGGCCATAAAGGAGAAGAAGTTTGCGCTCCAATATTGAATACTGGATTGTTCTATAACTTCTGGAAACAGAAAGATGTGAGAGCCGTCTTTGTTGGTCACGACCATGAGAATGACTTTGCAGCACCACTAGCGGGCATCGAATTGTGCTATGGATGCAAAACCGGATATCTTTCGTATGGAAAATATCCAAAAGGAGCAAGAATTATCATTTTGAATGAGAATGGTACATTCAACACTTATATTCGTACCCTAGAAGGTATCAGTGAGCCATAATATTTACTTTTTCTTCATCGTTTCTAAACGCCGTTGAAACAACTTTGTCGTAATTTTGCGCAAAATGAAGATTAATATACGTAAAATAATATAGGCTCTGTATGATAAATATCTAATTTTAACGCATCAAAGAAAAAGAACAAAGGCTTAAGTGAAGTACAAATATTATGCCAAGATTCTGATTCATTGATTGTTATTCTAAGGATAGAATATACAGAGACCTTGTTTAATTAATGTTCTAAAATCGTGAATTTGATGAAAAAAAGTAAATTAACTCTAGGCGGCAAATCTCGACTTATTAAAGTCGTTGCCTTGTCATTACTGACCTTTTTCTCTCCAGCGGTTGCTTCAATCCAGGCAGAAACTTCTGCTTCTGCAAATGAAGTGCAACAATCAAGAACCCACATAGTAAGTGGCGTTGTTCAGGATAGTAAAGGTGAACCAATTATCGGAGCTTCAGTTTCTGTATCGGGCACAACGAAGGGCCAGATTACAGATGTAAACGGTAAATTCTCTTTATCTGTTTCGTCGGGCGACTTGCTTCAGATTACTTCTGTGGGATATACAGCACAGACAGTAAAAGTAGGCGATAAGAAAAATATTGTTATCGTGCTCAACGAAGACAACAAGATACTGAATGAAGTTGTTGTCGTTGGTTATGGTAAGATGAAAAAGGGCGACCTTTCTGCAGCTGTAGCTACTGTTGCCAACATGGACAAACTGCAAGAGCGTCCTGTAAGCAATGTATCTCAGATGTTGCAAGGTCAGATACCTGGTGTATCTGTTGTTTCAAACGGTGGTCACCTCAGTTCGGAACCAACCATTACAATTCGTGGTATGGGTTCTCCCAACGGTGAGTCTCCTCTTTATGTAGTAGATGGTGTTCCTGGTGCTCCATTCAACTTGAGTGATGTGACATCAATCACTGTATTGAAGGATGCTGCATCTGCTGCTATCTATGGTGCATACGCTGGTTCGGCCGGTGTTATCTTGGTCACTACAAAACAAGCTGCTCCTGGAAGAACTTCTGTAGAGTATAATGGTATATTCGGT
>DAIUBN010000245.1:0-2893 GCA_036846645.1 Bacteroidaceae bacterium
AACGGGCGAGGCATATTTCGAAGTGCCCCACAATGAACAAGTTCCTTTCGAGGTAGAAACATCACATGGCATGGTGAGGGTTTATGGAACAAAATTTAATGTCCGCGATTATGCCGACGAAGGCATTACTACTATTACTTTAGTCGAAGGGTCTGTATCATACAATGTTGGCGGCAAAGAGTATATGCTCAAACCGGGCATGCAATCTGTATATAATATAGGTAATCATCAGGTTTCGTTGAATGAGGTGGATGTTCCATCTTATACATCATGGATGACAGGTACGTTTGAGTTTAATGGTATGATGTTGCAAGATATCATGAGCCGACTAGCCCGTTGGTACGATATCGATTATCAGTTTGTCAATATGTCTCTGAAGAATTCTACCTTTACGGGTGTGGCTTTTCGTAATGCCCCGTTAGAGAAAGTTCTTCGACAAATAGAAATAACAACTCAAATACACTTTACTATTAAAAATAGAAAAATTATCATTTCTCAGTAAGTATACAATTATTAATTATGAAACATTTGCGAACACAACTGTGCAAAGAATTGTTGACTTTGCTAACAGCCGTTATTTTTGCTATACCGGTATTAGCGGCAGGTCCCAAAACTGTAACCCTACAGTTAAAGAATGCGACACTTGTTCAAACTCTACAAGAATTGAAGAAGCAGGTAGATGTCAAGTTCATCTATAGTGATGAAGAGCTTAAGAAAGCCAATACAGTCACTGTAGATCTAACCAATGTGAATATATCTACAGCACTCAATCTTATTTTTCGTAATCAGCCATTTACCTATAAATATTCTGGTGATGGTGTTTACGTTATCAAACCTTTGCCTCGTAATTCAAGGCAGGGAGATTCACGAACTGTGTCGGGAAAGATTGTCGACGCCCAAACGGGCGAGCCTCTTATTGGAGCCACTATCTTTGATGCGAAGACAAGAAAAGGTGGCATGAGCAACGTGGATGGTATATTTGTTATATCTATCCCTTCAGATTGTAAAGTAGTCAATGCCTCGTTTGTAGGATATGAAACAAAGGTTATACCATTGAAGAATGATGGAACCTTACTTATCGCTCTCTCTGAATCTTCACAGCAGCTCAATGAAGTTGTTGTGACTGGTGTCGTTTCGAAAAGCAAACTGTCATTCACTGGTTCTGCTTCTCAATTTTCGGGTGAAGAATTAAAGAATGTAGGTTTACAGAACCCTATTTCCAGCTTGAAGGCTCTGGATGCTTCTTTCAATGTGCTGGACAATACAATGTATGGTTCAGACCCTAACCACCTGCCGGATATCAACATCCGTGGTAAGTCGAGTATTCTTGGAGTGAAAGATGCTGCAGCCAATGATCCTAACCAACCATTGTTTATTGTAGACGGTTTTGAGTCTACTTTGGAGACGGTATACAATATGGATATTAATCGTATCGCTTCGATGACCATTTTGAAAGATGCTGCTTCTACCGCTATCTACGGCTCTAAAGCAGCCAATGGTGTTGTCGTTGTAGAAACAGTGAAACCAAAGGCTGGCAAGTTGAGACTATCTTATAGTGGCTCGATAGCTGTATCTACCCCCGATTTGAGTTCGTACAACCTGATGGATGCTTCCGAAAAACTGCAATTCGAAAAGTTGGCCGGAAGATATTCTACAAGTTCTTCCAATTGGAATGCTGAAAACGAACTTCTGCTCAAAAATACATACAATCAACGTCTTGCCGACATTCAAAGCGGTGTGAACACTTATTGGCTGAGTGCTCCTTTGCGTACTGGTCTAAATCATCGGCATAATGTGTATGCCGAAGGTGGCGAAGGTGCATTCTTGTTTGGCGTAGGATTGAATTATAATGGCATCACCGGTGTGATGAAACAATCTAAACGTAATATCTATGGTGGTAATATTGATATCACCTATCGTATGAACAAGTTGCAATTCCAAAATCAGTTTGAAGCATCAAAAACAGATGTGAACAATCCGATTGTAGATTTTGCTACTTATGCCCAAACCAATCCTTATTATAGAAAAACAGATGATAGCGGCAATGTAACCCGTTGGTTGGAAAATACTAATTTTGCAAAGGTTGCCAATCCTTTGTATAATGCTTCGCTCAATAGTCGCGATAAATCATCGTACTTATATATAAAAGACTATTTCATTGCAGAATATATGCCCATCGAGGATATGAAACTGCGTGCCAAGGTAGGTTTGACTTATAAAACAACCGATGCAGAGAAGTTCCTATCTCCCAAGAGTACAAGTTTTGAAAGTCTGGATGCTACGAAGAAAGGTTCTTTCTCATCATCAAATACGAAGTCGACTACCTTCAATGGTGAACTTACGGCTATCTATGCCAAGGTGATAGACCTTCATCGTTTTACTGTAGCCGCCGGTGCTTCCATGTCGGAGCAACGTTCTTTGGCACAAGGATATAGTGCAGTAGGCTTTCCTAATGGTGACTATACCTATCCTTCGTTTTCTAATGGCTATCCCGAAGGCGGAACTCCTACTTACTACGAAACTGTATTTCGTACAACGAGTCTTTACGCAACCATGAACTATGCTTTCGACCAACGTTATCTGCTCGATCTCAACTATCGTCTGAGTGGTTCATCGGTATTTGGAGCCAATAAGCGTTTTATCAATACATGGTCTGTTGGTCTTGGATGGAACTTGATGAATGAGAAATTTTTCAAAAAGAACATTCGTGGTGTATCCATGTTAAAGCTTCGTGCTTCTATAGGTAACCCCGGTAATCAGGACTTCAATTCTGCCGAGGCAC
Organism: Bacteroidaceae bacterium; assembly: GCA_036846645.1. GTDB lineage: Bacteria > Bacteroidota > Bacteroidia > Bacteroidales > Bacteroidaceae > JAAYUD01. Next base: position 2,783 of record DAIUBN010000245.1, read on the forward strand.
TTACTACTTATAGATTCTTGTACAACAGTTTCAACTATTTCGGTACCAGTACAGTTCTTCAGCAGTTGGGTAATCCTGATTTGAAGTGGCAGACAACGTTAGATAGAAACT
>DAIUBN010000246.1:0-2859 GCA_036846645.1 Bacteroidaceae bacterium
AGTGAAGGCCGACGAAATGTGCTGTGTGAGTGAGGAAGAACTGCAACATGCCAGTCTGATGAAAACTCCACAGCAGGTACTGGCTATATTCGACCAACGCAACGAGACTTTTGATGCATCTGTATTGAATCATTCGCTTTGTCTGGCACTCGACGGTGTTCAGAACCCGGGCAATCTGGGTACGATAATCCGGTTGGCAGATTGGTTTGGCATCGAACATGTCATTTGCTCGCCCGACTCGGCAGATATCTACAATCCGAAGACGGTGCAGTCCACAATGGGGGCGATGGCACATGTCAAAACTCATTATATGGAACTTGTTCCACTGTTCCAATCTCTTTCGAAAGACATACCTATTTATGGCACTCTACTCGGCGGTAGCAATATGTATGAGGAAAAACTTACTCAGAATGGCATTATTGTGATGGGCAATGAAGGCAAAGGTATTCGTCCCGAAACCGAGAAGTTGGTGACCAGACGTCTTTATATTCCGAATTATCCAGAAAATAGAACTACAACCGATTCTTTGAATGTGGCGATTGCTACTTCAATAGTGTGCGCTGAGTTCCGTCGACAGGCTGTTTATTAATGCAGTCGAATGGCGAGAGTAGATATGCTCTCGTCTCACCATTTTCTTTATTGATTTCTATCATTCCTTCGAGCCACGTCGTAGATGCTAGCTCGGCCTCGAAAGGGTACGAACGTACCACAATACCATCTTGTATCTCTACTATCTGAACAGACAGGTACTTATTATCTGTCGATTTCATCAGAGGAGAGGCATATCGTTTCAACATCCTTACTTTGTTGTATTGGGCGGAGTGGGCAGTTTCTTCTTGTTTTTGAGAGTTGCTTTCTCCAGCGCCTGTTGTCTGAGTTGATAACCGCGAGGTTTGGACATATCTACCTGCCGCTTCTTCAAATCATCAGGTGTAGGTCTGCCCGTCGGATATGGTGTAGGAGCTACCTTGGAAGTATCAGGCTTCGTTCCTGGCTGAGAAGCCGGTTGTCCAGGCGACTGTCCGGGCATTATAGTCGGAATACCGGGATGATTATTCTGTGGCTGTTCCATTGGAGGAGGAGTGCCATGGGCATGATACCTCATCAACGACTTGGTACGAACTACCATAGCTGTGTGTCCACCCTTTGGAAGGAATATAAATCCATTGACCTTCCTAATAGGAATCTCGTATATATTCTGTACTCTCAGAGAACGGTTGCCCGAGCCCGAGAGCATAATAGAACGAGTCACTGTACTATCATTCTCGTATTTGACACTTAGCACCATGACAGGGCTATGTGCCATATCCGGGATGTTTGTCGATATATAGTCGACTGTCCATTCGAAAACATCTCTCGAGTGGAATGTACTATCAGGTGTGATAGAAAAAGACAGCTTGTTGTGTAGGTCGTCATCGCTGAGACGGATACTGCGGGCAAACGACCAGATATCCAAGCTATCGCCCGAAGCTGCACCGGTAGGTGTCAACTGCGATTCGGCAATTTGTCTGTTGAGTTTCTCAACGTCAGCTTTCAAACGGTCTTGTATATTCTGATAGATATCCGACATATCTTCTACATGGCGGCTATACCATACCATGGACGAGTCGAAATCGGCCTGGCTGATATTATATTTTTTCAGCACACCTTTAATATAATAATCCTGTTTGTAGAGTTGATCTTGAGAAAGCGTGTCCGACATAGAGCGGGCTAAGTGATAATCGTACAATAAATCTTCCATATTGCCCTTCGAAAGAACATTCTTCGGGCGGTTGCTACAACTAGTGAAAGAAATGATGACAATAGCTGTAATAAATAGGAAAATGTATGTAGATATCTTTCTCATGACAAGCAGACAGTAATTATTTTTTTAGAAGTTGGAATGATTCACTGAAAAACTTACTATAAAATATGATCAAGGCAATGATGCCGCAACTGATACATGAATCGGCGAAATTGAATATCGGACTGAAGAAGATAAAATGCTGACCTCCTACAATGGGCATCCACATCGGCCAATTGGTATCAATGATAGGGAAGTAGAACATATCAACCACCTTTCCATAGAGTAACGACGAATAGCCTCCGGCTGCAGGAAACATAGAAGCAATCTGAGTGTTCGTGCTCTCGTCGAAAATAACACCATAGAACATACTGTCGATGATATTGCCTACTGCACCGGTAAAGATGAGTGATACACAGATAATGAATCCTATCTTTGCATTACACTTCACCATCTTGTAGAGGTACCATCCGATAAGAACAACGGCTGCAATACGGAATGTGGTGAGAAACAGTTTCCCGAATATCTCCATGCCGAAAGCCATTCCATTGTTCTCGGTGAAGAAAATGTAGAACCAATCGGCAATACGAATATTATCGTGAAGATACATGTGTGTCTTCACGATAATTTTAATCGTTTGATCAATGATTAGAGTCCCGAGAATGACGATCAGTGCGATACGTCCTTTCGTGAAAAATTCTTTCATTTAACTCTCTTTTCTTTAGCCTCAATACTGAGAGTAGCATGAGGAACAGCACGGAGTCTTTCGGCAGGAATCAATTTTCCTGTAACACGGCAGATACCGTAAGTCTTGTTCTCAATGCGAACTAAGGCAGCTTGTAAATCCTTGATAAATTTGAGCTGACGTGCAGCCAGTCGAGTAGTCTCTTCTTTAGAAAGCGTATTGGCACCTTCTTCAAGAACTTTGTACGTAGGAGATGTATCGTCGGTATCATTACCGTCGGTTCCCATCAGACTACCCTTTAACAAATCATAATCGCGCTGAGCCAAAGCCAGCTTCTCATTAATGATAGCGCGGAACTCTTCTAGTTCGGCGTCGGAATATCTCGTTTTTT
>DAIUBN010000247.1:0-2813 GCA_036846645.1 Bacteroidaceae bacterium
GACCAATTCTTCCAAACATCAGCTGTCAACTTCTTGGCAGCTTGTATCTACTATTTTGTGAACTATGAACGAGAGCCATACGACAAGGATGGCAAAAAACTCTATGCAGAGAAAGCTCAAGATAAGGATACCAAGTTTTGGAGACCTACAGGTGTTGTGCGTGATAAAGAAGGGGGAGAAATTGTTGAACCAGCCTATTGGTTGGGAAAATATTCCGATATGCCCCACATCTTATCGTTCTTAAATGAAAGTTATCAGACAATCTTTGAAGTACTTGAAACCGACAATGAAGTAGCTCCGTTACTTGGCCCATTCCAGACCGCATTGAAGAACAAAGCGATGGAACAGTTGGAGGGTATGATTGGTACACTGCGTGTATATACCAGCCGATTAGCTACAAAAGAATCGTATTGGGTGTTCCACAAGGACGGTGATGATTTTGACTTAAAAGTGAGTGATCCAAGGAGCCCAAGTTATTTGCTGATTGCTAACGACCCTGAGATGGAGTCAATAATTGGAGCCCTAAATGCCTTGATTTTGAACCGTCTTGTAACTCGTGTAAATACCGGTCAAGGCAAGAATATTCCTGTAAGTATTATTGTGGATGAGTTGCCAACCCTTTACTTCCATAAGATAGACCGATTGATTGGTACTGCCCGAAGCAACAAAGTATCTGTAGCATTAGGCTTTCAGGAACTTCCTCAGTTGGAGGCCGATTATGGCAAGGTAGGTATGCAGAAAATTATCACTACTGTAGGTAATGTGGTGTCAGGCTCTGCTCGAAGTAAAGAAACTCTTGAATGGCTTTCCAACGACATCTTCGGCAAAGTTGTCCAACTCAAGAAAGGTGTTACCATTGATAGAGATAAGACTAGTATCAACTTGAATGAGAACCTCGACAACTTGGTGCCAGCTTCAAAAATCAGTGATATGGCTACTGGTTGGATATGTGGTCAGACAGCTCGTGACTTTATAAAGACCAAGACAGGCATGAGAGATAATATGAACATTCAGGAAGCCGAAGAGTTCAAAACATCCAAGTTTTTTTGCAAGACCGACTTCGACATGGAAGAAATCAAGAAAGAAGAAGATGATTATGGTAACTATCCATTGCCTAAATTCTATATTTTCAAGTCCAAGGAAGAGAAGGAACGCATACTATACAAGAACTTTTTAACCGTAGGACAAGAGGTCAAAGATATGATAGCAGATGTTCAACGGAAACGAAAGGGAGTCTGAAAATTATTACTACCTTTGCAGCAACATGCTCACCACGCTTCCCATAAGATCAGCGCGCTCAGGGTGAGCGTTTTTTTATCAAAACATAAAACTCAGTATAATCATTTCAGTATTTGAAATTCTTGTATAAAGCCTTTCTATGTTAAAAATCGAACTTTAAAAGCGTCATTCGGTGAATAGTCTCTAAAAACAAGCATAATACTCAGCAAAAATGTGTATCTTTGCAACGCTAATAATGTCAATATAAACAAGGTCAATTATGAATAAGAATGAGATTACAAACAAGATAGAATATGTGGTTTGTTGTGTTGGTGCATTCGCTGCTAAGTTCAGCTTAACCAATGCGCAAGCTTATGCCTATTTGCGTCGTTTCAGCGGAATTGATTTTCTAATTGATTGTTATGCTGCTGAGCATACTTTGTCTATTGACGATGCCGTCAATGACTTGACAGCTGTCTGTTCAAAGAAAGGAGGGAAATTAGCATGATTACTTTATATCATGGTTCCAATGTTGATATTCAGGAAATAGATCTTTGCCGCTCTAAACGAGGCAAAGATTTTGGATGTGGCTTCTATCTGAATGCTAACAAGCAACAAGCTTTCGATATGGCTTTGCGTACTACACGAATGTTAATGAAAGGCGAACCGATTATCAATACCTACCTATTTGATGATACTATTCTTCAGAGTAATACCGATTTGAATATAAAAGTATTTGACGACTATAGCCCTGAGTGGGCAGAGTTTGTGTTGATGAATCGTAACAATAATACAGATACGCCGACTCATCCATACGATATTGTAATTGGGCCAATTGCTGACGATACCGTTGGTGTCCAAATTCGGCGTTTCGTTAATGGCTATATTCCAATGAATACGCTTATCGAGGAACTTCGATTTCGTGGCAATCATGCAATACAATATTTTTTCGGTACAGAAAGAGCAATACAATTTCTTAAGAAACAATAACCATGAGCAACGACGTACAATTTTTAGTAGAATGTCTCTCCACAGAACTTGTTTCCATGCTAATGGATACCTATGGTTGGGATATGAAGCGTGCACTTGACGAGTTGTATGCTTCTGAAACATACAAGAAGCTCTCAGACCCCGAATGTGGTTTGTACTATCAAGGTGCTGTATATGTATTTTCTTTTCTTAAGAATGAAATCGAAAATGGTATTATAAAATAGAGCAAATAACGGTATTAAAGCCGATATTATTCAATTATCGGTAAAGACCAAAGATAAATGTGAGATACAAAATTAAACCGTTCGATTGTGGTGATGCCAATCTGGACGGTTTTTTTGTTGACTGTTACCACTTACCTGCAAATTCAGCCAGTTTAGACCTTCCCTTTCGGATGATATATTCAAACTGAATATGATGCAATTCATAATTGATTTAATTCGTATAAAACTCTGGTTATCAGCTATGATATTTATGAATTTATTTGACTATATCGTTGAAAATGAGTATATTTGTATTAGAATTAACGATATTATTATGGACGGACTAATACTTATCATACTTGGAATCTACATCTTTTCTAAGATGTTTGGTGGTGGCGATAA
>DAIUBN010000248.1:0-2813 GCA_036846645.1 Bacteroidaceae bacterium
TCATTAATGATAGCGCGGAACTCTTCTAGTTCGGCGTCGGAATATCTCGTTTTTTCTGCCATAGTTTTTCGGTATTAAGTGTTTATTATTCTTTTGTAATCTTTATCTCTAAATCGAAATCATCGAAGTTGAGCACAGTTCCATCTACGACTTTATCAACCAGTTTCAACGACAATCCCAATACTTGACCGCAAATATATTGATTATATTCGGTTACTGCATCATCTGTCTGTGAATTTTTGGTTAATTCTATATGTATTTTATCTGTGATCTCAAATCCGCTTTGTTTTCTCAGATTTTGAATACGATTCACCAATTCGCGGGCAATACCTTCTTTGCGAAGATCTTCTGTGATAGTGACTTCAAGAGCCACAGTCAGTTTGCCTTCGTTGGCTACCAACCATCCTGGAATATCTTCGTTGAGTATCGTAACGTCTTCTGCTTCGAGAGTTGCTGCACCATCGGGCAATTGAAGTTGGATAGATCCTTCTTTTTCTAGCTGGATGATATCTTGCTGTGTCATCTTTCCTACTTCGGCGGCAACCTGTTTCATTTGTTTGCCGAATTTCGGTCCGAGTTTCTTGAAGTCGAGTTTGATCTTCTTCACCAATACACCACCAGCGTCGTCGATGAACTTCACTTCTTTGACGTTGACTTCACCTTTTATCAAATCCTGAACCGCTGCGATATGTTGACGTTGCTCATCATCTATTACAGGAATCATGATGCACTGTAGTGGCTGACGTACTTTGATGCTTACCTTACGACGAAGAGCCAATACCATTGATGTGATATCTTGAGCTACTTGCTGGCGAGCTTCCAAATCGCTATTGATGCATGCTTCGTTGGCTACAGGGAAATCTGCCAAATGAACAGAAAGATGTTTTCCATCTTTGCCGGTTACCGATGTCAAGTCGGAATAAAGCATATCCGAATAGAATGGAGCGATAGGTGCCATCAGCTTGGCTACTGTCTCGAGGCAAGTGTATAAAGTCTGGTAAGCAGACAGCTTATCTTCCGATTGGTCGCCACCCCAGAAACGTTTACGATTGAGGCGAACATACCAGTTAGAAAGATTGTCGCTCACAAAGTCGGAGATGAGTCGACCAGCTTTTGTGGGCTCTAAATTATTGTAAGCGTCGTCTACCTTCTTAATTAATGTATTAAGTAGAGATAGAATCCAACGATCTATTTCGGGACGTTTCTCGAAAGGAACATCAGCTTCTTTGTATTCAAATCCGTCTACATTGGCATAAAGAGCGAAGAAAGAATAGGTGTTGTAGAGGGTGCCGAAGAATTTGCGGCGTATCTCTTCGATACCTTCCAAGTCGAATTTCAAGTTATCCCAAGGAGATGAGTTGGTTATCATGTACCAACGAACAGGGTCGGCACCGTATTTATCTATTGTAGCGAATGGGTCGACGGTGTTGCCGATACGTTTTGACATCTTGTTGCCGTTCTTATCGAGCACTAAACCGTTACTCATTACCGATTTATATGCCACACTATCAAATATCATAGTAGCGATAGCATGCAGTGTGAAGAACCATCCACGAGTCTGGTCAACACCTTCTGCTATAAAGTCGGCAGGGAATACTTTGCCCGAGTCGAGCAATTCTTTATTTTCGAATGGATAGTGAATCTGAGCGTATGGCATAGAACCAGAGTCGAACCAAACATCGATAAGGTCTGTCTCACGTTTCATCGGTTTGCCCGAAGCAGAAACAAGAACAACATCATCAACAAATGGACGGTGAAGGTCTATTTTATCGTAGTTCTCTTCGCTATATTCACCTGGTTTGAAACCTTTCTCTTTTAGCGGATTAGATTTCATGAAACCGGCTTTTACCGATTTCTCTATTTCGTTGTAGAGTTCTTCTACCGATTCGATGCAGATCTCATCTTTATTATCTTCGCTACGCCAGATTGGGAGAGGAGTACCCCAGAAACGAGAACGGCTCAAGTTCCAGTCGTTCAAGTTCTCCAACCATTTGCCGAAACGTCCTGTTCCAGTAGATTCTGGCTGCCAGCGAATTGTTTTATTGAGCTCAGACATTCTGGCTTTGCAAGCTGTAGAGCGGATAAACCAGCTATCCAAAGGATAGTAGAGCACGGGCTTGTCAGTACGCCAGCAATGTGGGTAGCTGTGAACATGCTTCTCTATCTTGAAGGCCTGATTATTCATCTTCAACATCATGCAGAGGCTGATGTCTAATGTTTCGTCCTTTTCCGTCAAGTTCGGATCATAGTCATTCTTTACGAATCTGCCGGCATACTCTTTATAGAGTTCGGTATTCATCTTGGTCTTGACAAATTCATCATCGAGCTCGTCAATCAGATAGAACTTACCGGTGAGGTCGACCATTGGACGAATTTCGCCTTTCTTATTGATGAGTTGGATAGGCGGAACACCTGCAGCTTTGGCAACATTGGCATCGTCCTGTCCAAAGTTAGGCGCGATATGAACAATACCGGTACCATCTTCTGTTGTTACGTAATCACCAGGAATAACACGGAAGGCTCCTTCGCCCGGATTCACCCAAGGCATCAGTTGCTCGTATTCCATTCCTATCAAATCGGTACCTTTGTATTCGCCGACTATCTTGAAAGGAATAACTTTGCCACCTTCTTTATAGTCTTCGAGTGCCATACCATCGGCTTTGTGGTCGAAGTAAGCATAAAGACGTTCTTTGGCCATCACTACAGTGATTGGCTTTCCGGTATACATATTATAGGTCTGTACTGCAATGTAGTCTATTTTCGGACCAACGCAGAGTGCAGAGTTGGAAGGCAATGTCCAAGGTGTGGTAGTC
>DAIUBN010000249.1:0-2728 GCA_036846645.1 Bacteroidaceae bacterium
AGAGGTCGCAATCTTCTTTCCACGAAACCAGTTTAAATCGGTATATGCCTCGTCTTTTGGAATGGATAGTGACAGGCGGCATTTGCTGAAACCCAATCGTTTGATAATCTTTACATCTTCTTTCCGTTCCATTACTTCATTTTCGCCAACCACACCGACATCAGCTACACCGAGAGCTACGGATTGTGGTATATCATCGTCGCGAAGAAATAAAACTTCGATAGGAAAGTTGGGCGACTGGATGAGCAAGGTGCGCTTTACGGAACTTAGCTTGATGTCCGATTCTTCGAAAAGAGCCATTGTATCTTCGTAGAGACGACCCTTGGCTTGAACTGCGATTCTTAACATAATCTTGATACTTTTGTTTTTATTGTTTATTTTGTTTTGTGCTATGAACGACAAGGTATAAAAAAAGGCTTACCTCATCGGCAAGCCTCTTTAATATCTTAAGATGAATACAATGTCATCCCAGCCTACCGAATTTATCCGTCAGGTAATGGTGATGATGATGTATTGCATTAAATCTCATAATTGCTTTTACTTTTCGACAGCAAATGTAGAGCAATTCTTTCAAGTGACCAAATAAATCAATGAAAATCTGCAAAAAAGATATTTTGCAAGATGCTTTCTTAAATAGAATCAGTATAAAAGACCCTCCTAAAAGCGTTTCCTTCAGGCGAAGAATTGGCTTTCGATATGTTTATGCCTACCTTTGCAACTTTATAATCAAAAATAAGTAATGAATATAAGTTTAGAATCGAAAGAAATTGTCGATATATACAGCACGCCCATTTTTCAACAAACATCCTTTTGGTGCGATGTGAAAGAAAAGTTGGGTGTTCATTCCGAAGCATACGAATTCAAGGTTAGAAATAATGAACTATATACTAATGTAGGAGGCTATTCTTATACTCATGGCGATTTTATTGTGCTCTATCAACAGCTCAATGCCGACAGCTGTATGGCGTATATTCCATACGGACCAGAAGTAGAACCGTCGGAAGAGAATCAAGGTCATTTTCTTGAAGAATTGTCCGAATGTCTTCGCTCTTATCTGCCCAAGACGTGTATAGGCCTTCGTTATGATTTGAATTGGGAGTCGCATTGGTGCAAAGAAGATGATTTTGATGAGAATGGAGTGTGGAGAGGTGCTCCCGATAATACTTATCAGGAGTTTCAGATGAACTTTGATACTTGCAACTGGAACTTGAAGAAAGCCAATGGCAACATTCTTCCTGCCAACACGATTATTCTCGATTTGCAGAATGATGAATCAACTATTTTGGCTCACATGAAGCCAAAAACGCGCTACAATATTCATCTGTCGCAGCGCAAAGAGATTGAAGTGCGCTCGGTAGGAATAGAATATTTGGATGTGTGGTATCGGCTTTACGAAGAAACGGCTCAGCGCAATGGCTTATATCTGAATGATTTGAAATATTTTCGCTCGGTATTTGCTGCCAAGATGGATAACCTCGACGAGGAAGTGACTGTGAAACTTCTCATTGCTTATCATGGAGACACACCACTTGCTGCCATGTTCTTGGTTATCTCAAGTCATCGTGCCACCTATCTTTATGGTGCATCTTCTAGTTTGCACCGAGAATTGATGCCAACATACGCTTTGCAATGGAAGGCGATACAGATAGCCAAGTCGATGAACTGCTTGGAGTACGACTTCTTCGGCATATCGCCCAACGCCGATCCTTCGCATCCGATGTATGGACTGTATCGTTTCAAACGAGGCTTTGGAGGTGATATCTTTCATCATCTCGGTTGTTGGGATTATCCGCTTGATGACGATAAATATCAGATGTTTCAAGCATACGATATGAACAGACAGGGCTATCGGATGTGACTTCTATCATCTTCTAAACAGCCATGAAAGGATATTGTTATCGCTTTACAATATCTTTAATCCGTTGCCATTGACCATCGGTCTTGGCCGGGGTAATGCCCAATAGATGGCACAACAATGGGTAGATATCAACATTGACGAAGCCTTTCGAAACGTAGCCTTTCTTAAAATCGGGGCCACAAGCCCGGAATATCACTTTCATGTCCGAAAGTTGAGGAAAGTATCCATGAGCTCCGTTGAGATGCCGAGCTTCGAAGGCAAACTGCCAGCCGAGTTCGGGAGCAACAATAATATCGCCAAGACGATCGCTCTTCCCGTAGTGAAGGCTGTCGGGTATCGCTTCTTTCTTCCAGACATAGATGTGCTCTACGCCTTTCAATGCATTCAGTACCGAATCACGATAGGCCGGTTTAGTGAAGATGCTCGTCGGATTAGTACCAATAATATGATTGCACCATTCTTTTTTAATGTATTTGCCAATCTTTACCAATCTGCTGTCCGATATATCGGTCATACCATGGTCAGCTGTAATAATCAAGTTGATTTTCTTGCCTATTGGTAGCCCTTGTATCTTCTGCCAGAATACGCCCATCAAGCTATCCAAAGAAGTAATCATCTGCTTTGTCTCTTTGCCATGTGGACCATAAACATGTCCGGTATGGTCGGGCTCGTCGAAGTAGACCATCACAAAATGTGGCCTCTTTGCTTTCGGTAGACTTAACAATCTGATGGCATCGTCAACCCGTTGTGCAAAGTCGAGTCGTGGTTTGTTCGACCAATTTCTATAATAAGTAGGATAAGTAGATTTGATAGCAATATCCGAACCTACCCAATACACGTTGCCGGTCTTTACCCCTTGCCGTTGTGCGG
>DAIUBN010000250.1:0-2696 GCA_036846645.1 Bacteroidaceae bacterium
CTTGCACGTCAGAATTGCAAAGCTTGGAATATCAATCCTAATGAAGTCGGTATTATGGGTGCTTCGGCAGGTGGACATCTAGCAGCAACTAGTGCAAATATGTATGATAACGATACTCGTCCTGACTTTCAAATTCTTCTTTATCCTGTCATTACAATGAGAAATTATACTCATAAAGGCTCAAGAGAAAATCTTCTTGGCAAACTGCCGATGAATGATTTGATAGATAAGTATAGTATGGAGTTGCAAGTCACCAATAATACTCCTCGTGCTTTCATTGTGTTGAGTAGCGATGACGATGTCGTGCCGCCAGCCAATAGTATCAACTATTTCACGGCATTGCTGAAACATCATGTTTCTGTTACGATGCATATCTACCCTACCGGTGGTCATGGCTTTGGTTTTCAAGACAATTTCGCTTTCAAACGCCAGTGGACCGAAGAATTGGAGAAGTGGTTACGAACTTTTTAATTAAATAATAATGAAACGTACATTTTTCACAGCTCTTGTTTGCTGTCTTACGGTAGTATCACTTTCTTCTATGGCATCAAATCCAAAGAAGGGTGATAACTCTATGCTTACTAACGGATTGAAATTTCTAGGTCTTCCTTATGTGGCTCATACATTGGAAGTCAATTCTCCTAATGAAATATTGGTGATTAATCAAAAGCAGTTGGACTGTACAACATTTGTAGAAAATGCTTTGGCTCGCTCGCTTTGTAAGAATCCCGATGATGCTAAAGAGTTTGCTGCCAATCTGACCAGAATACGCTATCGCAACGGCATTATCAATGGCTATCCTTCTCGTTTGCATTATTCTACAGAATGGGCATTGAATGGCATCAAAAATGGATATCTTATAGATGAAGCAGCAATACATAGCAAAGATACTCTTACTGTTCATCTGTCTTTCATGTCTACTCACGTCAGCTCTTATCCTCAGTTGGCTTGTTGCCCTGAGAATGTAGCAGCTATTGCCAAGAAAGAAAAAGAACTGACAGGCTCTATCGTTCATTTTGTTCCAAAAGATAAACTACCAGCCAAAGGATTGAAGTGGATTCACGATGGTGATATCATCATGTTGGTCACTAACATCAAAGGGCTTGATAATTCTCATCTTGGTATTGCAATCTATCAGAATGGAGAACTTCATCTGCTACATGCATCTTCTGCAGATATGAAAGTGAAGATTCAAGAAGAACCGCTTTGTCAGCAACTGGCAAAGCGTAAAGGATGCTTAGGCATTCGTGTCTTTCGCATGAAGAAGTAATTTGAGGAGTTCGTTGTAAAGACGATCTTCCACCTCTTTAATATCTACCGGTTTGCCTATTTCTTTCGATAAGGAAGTTACGCCTTTATCGACAAATCCGCAAGGATTGATGTAACTGAAATAGCGTAGATCGGTATTGATATTGAAGGCCAATCCATGCATCGTTACATAATGACTGCTGCGAACTCCGATAGCACATATCTTTCTCGCTCTGGCCGTGTCTCCGTCTAACCATACACCTGTGGCACCTTCTAGCCTTCCCGATTCAACACCGTATGAACGGCATACATTAATTACTCCCTCTTCTAACAAATGAATATATTGTTTCAATCCAAGATTGAAGTCTTCGAGGTTGATAATAGGATAGCTCACAAGTTGTCCGGGACCATGATAAGTAATATCTCCTCCTCTATCTATATGGTATAGAGTGGCGTGAATAGCTTCTAGTTGTGCTTCAGATAACAACATATTTTGAGCTTTTCCACTCTTTCCTAGAGTATAGACGTGTGGATGCTGACAGAATATGATCCGATTAATATATGGTTTGTTATTTTGTTTGCCATCTACTACTTCAGCAAACAGCTCTTCTTGCTTGTCCCAAGCTTCATGGTAGGGTATCAGATCCCAATCTACTTTTTCAATGTCTTTCATGTTCATTGTTCCTTTTATTAAGTTAGTTATTCATATATTATAGTTGTTCATTCATGCTTTCCTTATCTTCGATTCGCAGACTATCTACTTTGAGAAGCGCATCTCGTAACTGTTCCAACAACGATTTACGGATTCTTAATACCATTCGGCAATCCATATCAAACTGCTGACTGATGATTTCGACAGCAGGCTGTTTCTTAATGATATGCATCACACTATTTAGAAAAGGATATTCGAAGAGAATTGTAACATCTTCATCTACAGTCTTTTCTATTATATTGGCTTCGGCTATGGCTTGAGCTGCAGCCGTACGATAGGCAACAATCAATCCACTTGTTCCTAGCTTGATACCACCGAAATAACGGACTACTATAATCAGAATATTCGTCAGCTCGTTAGAATTGATTTGCCCTAAAATAGGCTTTCCCGCAGTACCAGAAGGTTCTCCGTTATCGTTTGCCCTGAATTCTTTGCGTTCTGCTCCTAGCATATAGGCATAGCATACATGGCGGGCATCGTAATATTTGCTTTGGAATTGTTTGACAAAGTTGTGTACTTCGTCTACGGTAGATACAGGAATCACTGTCGCAATAAACTTACTGCGCTTCTCGGTATATATGCTTTCTGCAGTACCGCTAATCGTCTTATAAGTATCTTCGGCAGTCATTTGTTTAAATTAAAAAAGGATGCTTTTGGCATCCTTCCTTAAATCATTGTTTTATTTCGAGCCTCTTGTCGGATTCGAACCAACGACCCCGAGATTACAAATCACGTG
>DAIUBN010000251.1:0-2691 GCA_036846645.1 Bacteroidaceae bacterium
AAATGAATGTTCTGCACAGAATTTCTTCGTTCCTTCTATAATATCTTGAGCAGGTCCATCGCCCCAACTGTTCACGTGGCGGGCTGCAAACTTTTGTCCGAAGCCTGTCGCACCACTTGGCTGAACAACATAGACGATATAGCCCTGAGCGGCATAAGCATGAGCCGGATAGCGGCTTTCCATTGTACGTCCTGTCGGCGAACAACCTCCGTAATAGTTGACGATAAGAGGGTATTTTTTTGAAGCATCAAAGTTGGCAGGTAGATAATAACGGCCATAAATAGTATCGCCTCTAGACGATAAGAAATTCCAATCGCGGCATTCGCCGAGTTCTACGTCTTTCAATATCGTCTTGGAATAGTCTTCTACTAGATTTGACTTATTACCTTTTATATTATAGGTATAGAGTCTGAAAGAGTTGGATGCACTCTGACCGATATATGATAGGGCAGGAGCTATATGAGCAATAGAATAGTTGGTCACTACATCTTCTACTGCACCAATCGAATGAATCTTGCCCGATACAGGGTTCATGGTAAATAATCTCACATAGTCTTTGTCTTCGGCAGTGAAATAAATCTGCCCATTGTTGGTAGCCCAAGTAGCGTCGGTAACAGATGGATTGAAGTCTTTAGTCATCGGTGTCACTTTCTTGGTACCCAAGTCTAACAAGAACAATTCTCCTTCAGTCATACTTGCAATCTGTCCTTTGTCGAGATTCAGCCCGATACCACCAAATGCTTCGGGTTGTGCAAAGACCAGCAACTTCTTTTTGTCGGGAGAGAACTGACAGCTGTTGATAAATTCTGCATCTTTCATTATTGTATCGACTCTGAGCGTCGAAGCATCCATTTGGTAGAAAGATGTAACGGTTGTAGGACGTTTTGTCAACCTGGAGTGACTTACCGAGAAGAGAATTGAACTGCCATCGGCAGAAATATCGTTTAGATTGCTCGAATAACTGCCGAAAGTGAGGCGTTGGCAGATGCCGGTTCTCAAGTCATACTTCGAGAGAAAATAGCGGTTTCTCCATCCCGGCTGACGATCTTCAGGCTCTAGCACTTCGAATATCTCGGGGCGTTCTTTTGTCCCTTCTTCCATACCTATTATAATAAGGTATGTTTCGTCTGGACTCATCGTGATGTTGCCGTCAGGCAAGTGTGATGCCAGCAAGGTAGGAAGAAAAGAATGGGTGCCCGAAGACATGTCTACTTTGTACAGGCAGCGGTTGCCTGAATCATTCGTTTCGTAAGTATAAGCATTAGATCGAGGCATCCATGTCATATTAGCTGCAATATTCTTTTCTGTGATAATCTTGTTGCCGACCAACTGTTTCAATTGAACGTAATAATGATTCTTTCCGCCTCGTTCGGTATTCTTATATTGAATAATGATATATTTTCCATCTGGAGAGAGCGAAGCATTTGTGGCACGTACACCATCGAGACAATCATAAGTAGTATAAGAACGTTGGTCGTTAGTCGTCACTTTCACTCCGTTTTTAGATTCTATCGTTACTGATAAAGAATCGTGAGCCGAAGCATCAGCTAGGTAGCGCAGTGCTACTTCATGCCGATAAGGTGTCAGCTTTAGTTTATCTCCTGCAACTTCCTTCCCATCAACAAAGACTTTGCAATTTTTTCCACCTTTCACTAAGAGTTTGCCATCAATATACCCATCAGGATTAATAAAGAAAGAGAGTATGCTCACCGATTGAGTTTTTGGAAGCGAAGGCAATATTGCCCCCGTCCAAGTCTTTCCTCTTTCTGAAAGTGAGAGGGGGTAATCGGAACTTACAAGATTTGATAAATTGAGAGAATCACCTTTAGCATTCACCTTATTGATACTAAAGGGTGCCGAAATAGCAGTAGGACCGAATAATTTGAACTCCTTCACCGGAGTGCGAACAACTTGGGCTTGACTCGATATAACAGAGGCCAAGGCCAGCGTAAACAACAATTTTTTCATAATTACTTCATTATAGTTAACTAGAATCGTTTATAACTTATATTATAAAGCCTGACAAATATACGAATTATATGGAAATAATTAGGGAGTTTGAACAAATTGAACAATGAAAGACACAAATTCAACAATCAATCTTTTGTATTAGGGGTAAATTTGCCACTGATATAATAACACCAAATCAAATAACATGAAAGTAAAAGATTTAATGATGACAGTCTGCCTTTCGGCAGCAAGTATAATGCCTCTTTCTGTAGTAGCTCAGAAATTACCACAACTAGGCAAGGCTCCCGTAGCAAAAGTAGTAAAGTCTATGACTCTCGAAGAGAAAGTTTCAATTCTTATTGGTACTGGTATGGCTGGTGTTGCGGGCAACGCTCCGGTGATAGGCGCAACGCAAAATATTGTTCCTGGTGCAGCCGGCACAACGAGGGCGATACCTCGTTTGGGCATTCCTTCTATTGTTTTAGCTGATGGTCCAGCAGGATTGCGCATCGACCCTAAACGGAAGGACGATTCGAATACATATTATTGTACCGCCTTTCCTGTAGCTACTTTGCTCGCATCTACTTGGAACACTTCGCTGGTAGAGAATGTTGGTAAGGCGATAGGTAATGAAGTTCGTGAATATGGTGCTGATATACTTTTAGCTCCTGCTCTCAATATACAGCGCAACCCTCTTTGTGGTCGCAACTTCGAGTATTATTCCGAAGATCCGTTTGTAGC
>DAIUBN010000252.1:0-2651 GCA_036846645.1 Bacteroidaceae bacterium
TTTATTTGGAATAACTGCAAAACAATGGAGAGAAGCAAACCCCGACTTGAAAGGTAATATTCGCGATTATGCTACAATCAATGAACTCATATGTCTATCCAATATGGAGAGTCTAAATGCGGTCTTTATCGATCAAGGGTTACAGCAGTCTGAACGTTTGGTAAAACTAAATAAAATTGCGATTCAACAGATGAAAGTTTTAGATGATGAGTGTGAGAGAAGTTTATTGAAATAATTTGTATATGAACAAAATAGTAGAAATCAATCAGGTAGCCGACTATAATAAATATGTCGGTGCAGATACGCTTCATCCGCTTGTCAGTGTGATAGATTTCTCTAAACTGCCGCCTATTCGCTATGTTGATACTTGTAAGTTGTACGGCTTCTATGCCATTTATCTTCGCGGAGCTAAGTTCTCCGATTTGAAATATGGTGAGAGTACTTACGATTATCAAGAAGATTCGCTTGTCTTTGTAGCTCCCGGGCAGGTGATGGGCTCTGAGGCAGATGGACAGTATCATCAAGTGAATGGGTACATACTTGCCTTTCATCCCGATTTATTGCGTGGCACGGTGCTAGAGAATAGGATGAAAGATTATTCATACTTCTCTTATTCGGTCAGTGAGGCGCTATATCCTTCGGCAGAAGAGAAAGATATCGTTATCAAATGTTTTCAAAATATCTATCATGAATTGCTTCATCGCGATGAGCAAAGCGATACGCTGATTGTAGATTATATCCGTTTGTTACTCGATTTTTGTGTTAGATTTTACGATCGTCAGTTTACTACTCGCCAGGCAGAGAATAATGATATCTTTACTCATTTTCAGCAAGTAATTGGCGATTATCTCTGTTCTTCTCTACCTGTCGACCAAGGTCTGCCTTCCGTACAATATTGCGCCGACCAACTTTGTCTATCTGCCAATTATTTGAGCGATTTGATTAAGAAGGAAACAGGGATCTCTGCTTTGAAGCATATCCACCGTAAGATATTTGAGATGGCTTGCAAACAGCTGCACGAAACAGATAAGTCTGTCAGTGAGATTGCCACAACGCTTGGCTTCCAATATTCACAACATTTCAGCCGGTGGTTTAAGAAACAGTGTGGCTGTACGCCCGGCGAATATCGCATTATTCATCAATAATCTTTGTACTCATGATGAGGTGTCTTTGTTTGCACCAATAACAATCTGTCGTTCCACGGTTGTGATTCGGTCAACTCACGGCCGTGATTCGATCAACTCACATATGTGATTCGATCGAATCACATATATGGAACGATAGAAACATAGTGGAATAATGGTATTTTTATCCGTAAGATGTATAAGATATATCAAAGATATTTGCATTACCTTTGTCGGTAATAATCAGAAATAGTATAGTGGTATGAAACAATTCTTATTAACACTCGTGGTGCTTCTAGCTGTATGCTTGGGTGCCTGTTCGCAAAACAAAAAGACTAAGGAGGTAAACAAAATGGAGAAAAAGACATTGGTGGCTTTCTTTTCGGCTACCGGCGTAACTAAAGGTGTGGCTCAGAAAATAGCTGCTGCTACAAATGGAGATTTGTACGAGATTCAGCCCGCACAACCTTATACTGAGGCCGATTTGGATTGGACCAATAAGCAGTCGCGTAGTTCGGTAGAGATGAAAGATCTTTCTTCTCGTCCTGCCATAACTGGGAAGGTTGACAACATTGCAAGCTACGATATTGTATATATCGGATTTCCTATTTGGTGGTATACGGCTCCTACTATCATCAACACTTTTATCGAGGGCAACAATCTGAAAGGCAAAACTGTTGTTCCGTTCGCTACATCGGGTGGCAGCAACATTACTAAAGCATGTCAAGACCTGAAGAAAGCCTATCCAGATATCAACTGGAAGCAAGGTAGTTTGCTCAACAGCCCATCCGCTTCTGATATCGAGAAGTTCGTGAAGTGACGCTCGATAACTTGAGATTCCATTAAATTAATGCTACTTCTTACATTATTTCCTTCGAAAAAATGTAGAAAGTAGCATTATTTCGTTCGAAAAAGTGTGGTGAATAACATTATTTCGTTCGAAAAAGTGTATATTTGCATATTGTATCATTCGAAATAGTGTAAAAAATGAAAAGGGACGCATGGGATCAATTACTTCGATGGAAGAATAAGGATGGTAGAAAACCTCTTATCGTAATGGGGGCGAGACAGGTGGGCAAAACTTATCTTGTACAGAAATTCGCTACGGAGAATTTTAAAAACATGGTGTATATCAACTGTGATTTTGAAGTGCGGATGAAAACTTTGTTCGACGAAGACTATGATATCGAACGTATTATAAACTCGTTACAACTCATAACCAAACAGAATATTGTGGCAGGCGAGACTTGTATTTTCCTCGATGAGATACAAGAGGTGCCTCGTGGCCTTGCATCACTGAAATATTTCTGTGAACTTGCTCCGCAGTATCATATTGTTGTAGCTGGTTCACTGATGGGAATAGCTTTGCACGAAGGTACTTCATTCCCTGTAGGCAAAGTGGACGTGCTGCACTTATATCCTATGAGTTTTGGTGAATTTCTTGATGCCCGAGGTGAAGATGAACTGCGGAAGTTGCTCAACAAGATGGATTGGGCGATGATTAAGGTGATGAGAACTCGGTATATC
>DAIUBN010000253.1:0-2602 GCA_036846645.1 Bacteroidaceae bacterium
CTCCGCCTATAAGAGCAAGGCGGGTTAATCTAGTTTAAATAATATATTTTATTTTATCGTATAAGGAGATTAGTATACCTTTGTATTATAAAATACGAATAGAATAAAATGAAAAAGACTTTTCTGCTGATCATAGCTGTGTTTATGGTATGTTCTGCGTCATTTGCCAAAAAAACGCCCGTTAAAGTGAAACTTATATTAAAAGATAGCACTATTGTAGAAGGTTTCTTGCGTTCAGAGTTCACCGATCGCGATACCGTTGTAGCCGTCAGTTCTGAAGTTAAAGGTAAGAAATCGAAATATAGTTTTAACCAAGTGGAACGATTGTTTCTATTGTCAGATAATGATTCCATTAAACCGGTAGAGGTCGTTCCGTTGCATGTTTTTAGCAGCATGCATAGTGGTAAGGGCAGTATTTCCGATAGTCCCAGGATGTTGCTCATAGCCTATCAGGGCAAACATGTGAATGGTTATATCGGGTATGTCTGGGTTTACAATAGCGTAGCATGGAACCTGGAACCTTTCGCTTATTACAAATTGTCCGATTCGCAAGTGGCTAGACCCTATTTGAATTTCGGCACCATCTTCCGCAAATCGAAGGGCAAAATGGCGGATTCCTTTGAGGAGTATCCCGAGCTTACAGAAGAATTGAAGAATGGCACTTTGACAACGAAGGCAATCAATGACGACCCAATGCTGATTGTCAAGGAACTGGATAAGATTTTGGAGAAAAACAGATAATGAACTACTGTTTTCTTATTGATTAAAGAATCCCGTCAGTTTTACACAACAGCTTAAATAAGGAAAAGTCACACGAATAGGCACGGATGACATGCAATAATATGCTCTGGATGTTGTTTCTCGCAGATCGCGCGCTGATTTCGCTGATTTTACATGCAGCTGCTATGGAGGATACGCGATGAATCGACGTCTCTACAGCGTGGTAGTGCTATTGGTGAGATATTGAGACATATTTATGTTTCCAGCATCTTAGTTAGAGAAAGTGTATAGCGTATAGTTCTGTCCCTTACCGTTCATTTTGATGCTGAGAAGATGATGTTTCTTCGCATCAACAGTCAGTTCGAATGATGTGAATAGAAGTCGGCTTTTCTTGGCTGTGACTTCGGGCGCAATAGTGATTACATTACCGGTTCTGACTATCGACGCACCATTGCTTTCGGCTTTGCTGATATTGCCATCGCCACCTGAGAGCAGATGATCGACTACACGCTGAAGTACTCCGAATAGAGCAGCCATCTCGCCCTTGGCTACACTTCTGTGCTTGCCCCTGACGATGGTATAAGTAGATCCTTCCATCAACAGTTGATCTGTCGGAGAGAATATCATACTCATCGTTCCTCCCCGTTTGTAAGTAAATGTGCCCTTGTCTGCCACATTCTCCTTCAGCATAGATTTGTGATTGATACGAGTTACTTTGAGCGTAACATCTCCATTGGCCATTGCCACTCCGCAAAAGCTGACCATCAAAGTGAATAATAAAATGAGTTTTTTCATACTTAATATTTTTATGTGTTTATAATGTTTCTACAAGTATCGAAAGCCGTCAGCGTAACGCCATGCACACCATGAAGCATCAAGCTCTGACCGGTAAGAAATAGATTATTAATCGGCGTTCGGGGCGAGAGATAGGTCATCATCGGATTGCGATAATCCTTACGGATGCCGAAAGCCGAACCGCCGGGTGTCAATGTGAATCGATTGTAAGTCTGCGGTGTACTGATATATCGTTTTTCTACCATTTCGCTCAACCGAGGAATAAATCGTTCGGCAATAGTGATACACTTATCGGCCAGGCGATTTCTAAAAACTTCATATTCTGTCTTATCACCGAAAACAACATCCGGCATAGGCATGAGCAAGTCTATCTGAGAAGCATCTTCAGTTCCATTCTCTGGTACTCTACAGTTGATCATCATCGTTCTATCTCCATCTACTATATATTGATTCCAATTGAAATAACGAAGTGAGCGTGGTCTCAACTGGAGCGACAGCGTGAACATTCCATTTGTATTTTTCAATGCAGATACTCTTCGACGATAGATACCGAGATTGGAGCGTATCATAGCCAACGTTGATGCAGGATGCACATCGCTGACAAAAGTCTCTGCTTCGAACGTTCTGCCATCATCACATACAGCCTTTGTCATTTGCCTGCCCTCTACAACCAGTTCGGCAACTCTCGCCTTGGTGACGACCTCTCCATTCATCCGGATGATATCATCCATCAGTGAATGTACTATCATATTACCGGAGCCCTGCAATCGCCATGCACTCTCAATACATTCACTATTTTCGTGCAAGAAAGTGAACAAAGGCAGAGACTCCCGGCACATCTCCCCCTTCACACTTGCCGGCGTGCATAAGATGTCTATCAGAAGTGGATTTTTGATGATTGATTGAAGATATTGTAAGGCCGAAGTCTGCGATTGCTTTTCAAACACATCGTGAGAGAATATACGATCTGAACTTTTCTTCAGCAACCTGGCGAGTTCTTTCAATCCATCGCGCTCTTCAGGAAAATCCTTGGCAAGCGTCATGGCAAAGTTATCGAAACCTTGAGCAAAACAATAGGTCTGATTAC
>DAIUBN010000254.1:0-2534 GCA_036846645.1 Bacteroidaceae bacterium
ACGTCTTGAATAGATTCTTTTCTTATCATGAAGTAATGGATTATTGGTAGGAAAGGCAATTGGTGTAGAGCAACAAAAAAAGCATCAACAATCATTATCGATTATCAATGCTTTGATTAAGTCGGGATGACTAGATTCGAACTAGCGACCACACGCCCCCCAGACGCGTACTCTAACCGGACTGAGCTACATCCCGAATTGCGAGTGCAAAAGTAGTGCTTTATTTTTAAAGCACAAAGCAAATTCCTAAAAAATATATCAATTGTGTATTTCGAAATAGAATTTCGTTCCAATTCCTACTGCACTTTCTACTTGCAATCTGCTACCATGCTTTTCTAACAATTCACGGCAGATAATAAGTCCCAAACCACTACCCTTCTCTCCCGCCGTTCCTGGTGTAGAATGATATTTATCTATTCTGAATATGTTTTGTATCTGTTCTTCCGACATACCTACACCTGTATCAGCAACACTAACACTAAAGCCCTTATCTTTTGGCACAACGTCCAAACTTACCCTACCACCTTGAGTAGTAAATTTAATAGCATTGGTCAAAAGATTGCGCACAATAGTCGAGATCAAATTGGGATCGGCAACTGTAGTAAATTGGGCAGGAATATTAATAGCCAGCTCAACTTGCTTATGCTGAGCCATCGTCTTAACACGATTTGCTTCTTCCTGAAGAAGAGAAGTAACATCAACACGTATAGGCTGGTAGGTTATCTTACCGGTTTCTATCTTCGCCCAATTCAGAAGATTGTGCAAAAGATTGACTTCTGCATTGGCAGACTTCAACAGTTCGGTATGATATTGCTCTAAAGTATCGGAATCTAGTTCGCGACCATGAGTTGATAATACTTGAAGTGCGTTTCGCTGTTCGATAGCAGGATTCTTAAGGTCGTGAGAGATAATATTGAAAAACTTATCTTTTCCATCATTGATTATCTTCAATTCACTGTTGCGACGACGAGTCAAAATACGGTAACGATTGATAACGTAGATAGAAGCAATACACAAAATAAGGATGATAACAAGTACCGTTAGCAAAAATCCTTGAGTTTTGATTCGAGCTTCTTTCTGCTGCGTTTCATACTTGGTTTCTTGCTCTTGCAAAGCTTGTTGTAATTGAAAATTAGATTGCTTTCCGATATACTCTACATAACGTTCATGACTTTCTAAAGCTTTGTCCAAATTGCCGAGAGCAGTATATAAGGCAACCATCTGATCGTAAGCATTGGACAAGACTTGATAATTATTGGAATCGACCTGCCTCACAATTGTCTGGCAACATTCTAATGCTTTTTGGTAATCTTTATTGACCCGATACCAACGTATCAGATAACGATAGGACTGAACCATATAATAGGGCGACTTTATAAGCAAGGCATCATTCAATGCTTCATCCAAATATTGTTTGGCTGCTGCTTGATAGCTTACAATAATCTTTTTTGTCCACCGATTCATACTACAATAGATATCGGCAATAATAGATGCACTTTCTATCACAGACAATGTATCTTTCTGCTGACGAGCAGTACGATATGCCAGCAAAGCCAACTTCATAGCTTCGTCATTACGATTGCCGGATGTTGCAGTACAATCGGCCAAAGAACTGATACGAGCTAGCATCACTATCGCTTTATTTCTATCCTGCGATAAGCCATATTGCTCGGCTACGCGCCTGCTTTCGTTGGCATGCTTCTCTGCCATAGCGTCGCGATAAGATATGACATCAATTCTTGCTATCACCAACAATGCCCGAGCTTTCATGCTATACAGTTTATATTGCTCTGCCATTTTAAGTAGCTGATGGGCATCATTCATTCCATCTTCATAGTTGGAACGCAATGCTTGTATCTTGGCCCTGCACAGCAATAATTGCGCTTTCAGCTCGGGAGCATCCTTTTTTTGAATCATGTTGAGTGCAATATTTGTAACCGAAAAAGCGGTATCATATTTCATCTCAAGCATATTCAACTCAGCGAGTTTACAGGAAGCAAACGCCTCGAGTAGAACATCCTTTTCGCGTTTGGCATCTGCGATAACGCGCTTTATAATTAATGATTGCAACTGGCAGTTCTGAATCTTGTCAAAATGATAATGCCTATTATAGTAACTAATAAAAGACTCATTATTGACTGTCTGACCCAAACAAGGAGACACAAAAAAAGATAGCGACACACAGATAACAAGCAAAGATAAACGAAGGAGATGTTTCATATCTGTTCAATTATTAGTTGTGATAATTCCATTTTTCATCGCATACAAAACAAGTTCTAGTGTGCTATTGATTCCCAACTTCTTGAAAATATTATTCTTATGCATTTCTACAGTACGAGAACTGATATTCAACTTATTTGCTATTTCTTTGCTCATCAATCCCGAATGGCATAATTTAATAATTTCCATCTCCCGTTCAGTCAGATTAGGCATATCCAAACGAGTCTTATCCTTAGATATGAATATATTATATAAAATAGTACAAATATCTTTGCCATAGAAATGCTCTCCACGCATCACACTATGAATGGCCT
>DAIUBN010000255.1:0-2513 GCA_036846645.1 Bacteroidaceae bacterium
ATCCAATCATTCATGTAATGACTCCGCAACGAATCACAAAGATTCAAGTCATGGGAACTGTTGTAGATGAAAATGGTGAGCCGCTGATTGGAGCAAGTATTAGAGACAAGCAGACCAACAATGGCATGATAACAGATGCCGATGGTAAGTTCAAGTTATCTATTGCGCCAGGAAACAGTTTGATAATAAGCTATATTGGTTATACCAATAAAGAAATTATATTTGATGGTAAAAATCCAGTCAAAATTAAACTTGAACCTGATGAACATAGATTGAGTGAAGTTGTTGTAGTAGGTTATGGAGTACAAAAGAAAATCAATCTCTCCGGCTCTGTAGATCAACTAAGTGCAGCGCAGTTAGAACAGAAACCAATTACCGATTTGGCAAAGGGTCTTCAAGGTATGATACCGAATTTAAATATCGATTTCACCAGTGGAGAACCTGGACAAGCAGCTAAAATCAATATTCGTGGCGAAGCATCTATTAACGGTGGTTCGCCACTTATTTTAATAGACGGTGTGGCGTCTGATGCAGAAGAGATGAACCGTTTGTTACCACAAGATATAGAAAGTATTTCAGTGCTCAAAGATGCTGCTTCGGCGGCAATATATGGTGCCCGTGCAGCTTTTGGTGTTATATTGATAACAACTAAACTCGGAACTGGCGACAGAATCCGCATCGAATACAACAACAATTTTTCTTGGAAGCGTCCTTCTATGATGACAGATGAGACGTCGGATCCATATATCTATTTGAAATTAAAGAATATCGCAGTTTTGAACACTCCATGGAGTTCGGGACACGTCACAAACGATGAACGCATGGAATGGGCACGTCAACGTTCGGACAATCCCGATGGAACGCAGGCTATTCGGCTCAATCCTTTAGATAATACCCAATGGGATTATATGGGAAATCGTAATTGGACCAATTATTTTCTTGATAAATCAATTTTCAGCCAATCGCATCAAATGGCAGTTTCGGGTGCTACTGGTAGAACTAATTTCTATCTGTCGGCAGGTATTGATAATGAAAACGGTATCTTTTCTGGCGTTGTTGATAATGATAAATACAGTCGTTACAGCACTCGTAGCAAGGTCAGCTATAAAGTTTATGATTGGCTGACTGTTGGCAATAATACTTATTTTGTATCTACTGTGCGAAAGAAACCGAGTTATTACAATCTAAGCAATATCTACAATGCCAAACCTAGCGATGTAGATGTCAATACGGATGGTACATGGGCCAATACCGATCTTGGCAAAACATTGGCTCAACTTACCGATGGCGGACAAAATAAAACAGTGTATGACAGACTTCAAAGTACTTTTTCGGTAGAGATGAACTTTTGGAAGCGGATGCTAGTACTGAATGCCAACTATACCTTTGCAAAAGGAAATGAAAATACCGATTATTATACTACGAAATATCGTATCGGATATGGTCCGAAAGATATTCGTGAACAAGGCAATAGTATGGCAGAAAAAGATAATACGAGTACGCTCTATTCAGTACTCGACCTTTATGCTACATTCAATAAAGAATTTGGCAAGCATGCCGTCTCTGCCGTATTGGGCTACAATCAGGAATACAATCGCTGGGATTGGTTTACGGCGCAACGCAATAATATTATTTCAACTTCTTTGCCTTCGATAGAACTTTCGTCGGGCGACCAATATGTGAATGAGAAATACAAAGATTGGGCTATTCGTGGCGTCTTCTTCCGTGCCAATTATACTTATGACAATCGTTATATTTTCGAATTAGACGGACGTTATGACGGCTCTTCCCGTTTTCCGAAGAACAAGCGCTTTGGCTTTTTCCCTTCAGGTTCTGTAGCTTGGCGTGTAGATAGTGAGAAATTCTTTCGTCCTTTGCGCAATATTTTTTCTCAGTTCAAACTAAGAGCTTCTTATGGCTCGCTCGGCAATCAGTTGGTCAGCGAATACGGTTATGTGCCTTCAATGAGTTCGCAAATCGGAAGCTATATCGTAGACGGCAAATTGCAACAAACGGTCACTGCACCAGGACTAGTATCGCCCGACTATACTTGGGAACGAGTAAAGACACTCAATGGTGGTCTTGATATCGGCTTATTGAACAACCGACTGACTGCCTCTTTCGATATCTATACCCGTCGCACTATCGGTATGCTTACTTTAGGAAAAGAACTGCCAGCTGTATTGGGAACTTCCGAACCCAATGAGAATGCGGCCGATTTGAAAACGAATGGATGGGAATTGTCCGTTTCTTATCGCGATATGTTCAAATTGAAAGGTAAGCCATTTAAATGGGGCTTGAGATTCGTACTATCAGATAACCGCTCATGGATAACGAAGTTTGATAATCCCAACAAGACACTAGGACAATATTACGAAGGTCAGGAATTGGGCGAAATATGGGGATTGCAAAACGATGGAATGTTCAAAAGCAAAGATGAGATTGCTGCTCTCGATGAGACGCAGATTATTCCGTGGGGAGCACTCGAAATAGTAGAAGGCTGGCCTAAATAC
>DAIUBN010000256.1:0-2508 GCA_036846645.1 Bacteroidaceae bacterium
TTATTAATTGTGTTATGGAAGTATAAATAGAAATTGATGTAAATTAATGTCTTTTGAAAATAGTAGAATGTATATTAGAAATATACTTCAGATATATCTCAACAAAGATTATTGCGGTATAAAATTGGATTAATTTCTAGATATGTCCCAGCTTAATAAGAATCTTCTTGCGTGGATAACTCATGTCACTCTGTGCCTTCGACGGGATGATGCGGTATTGCATCGGTGCAGAGAGTCTTAGAATGTCGAGTATTTCTTCAATATTTTCGTTGGTGAACGTAGCAGAGAATACATAATCGCTAAGATTTTGTCCATCTACGATGAGCTGTACATTATAGTGTCTTGACAGTATATTGGCAATATCTTTGATACCGGTGCGACGGAATATGATTTTGCCTTCGCGCCATCCGGTCTTTTCCCATATATCACTTTCTTGCACAACGAGCTTGTTGCTGGTACGGTCAAATGTGGCAGTTTGTCCTACACTGAGATCGGCCTCTTGACCTTTGATCTGTACTTGTATGTGTCCCTTGCTCAGTGTGGCATTGGCATACGCATCTTGCTGGTAGGACGATACATTGAATTCGGTGCCGTATGCACTGACCTTCATCTTATCTGGAGTAACCACAGTGAAACGTCTTAGCTTGTTGGCTTTGACTTTGAAGAATGCCTCGCCATTGAGTCTTACCTCACGTATGTTGCCGGTGAAGTGGCGGGGGTAGGAGATGGAAGAATTGGAATTGAGCCATACTACACTGCTATCGGGTAGAATCACTTTGGTGACTACCCCGCATGCTGATACGGTTTCGACCGTCTCGGCATAAAACTTGTCGTTGATACTTTTTTGATATAGTATGAAGAATATACATGCTGCGAGTGGTAGAATCAGTATGGCTGCTATTGTTCGCGTAGCATTCCATGACTTGTGCCACAGGCTCATACGGTGAATGCGTCGTTGAAGTTCAATCCAATTGTCCATTGTATGATAACCGGATTGTTTTTTCAGCAAGTCTATCTGTTGCAGTAGTTTGCGGTTGGCTTCTTCTTCTGCAGTAGTAGTAGCATTCAAATCGTTGTCGATATGTATATCATTTTCTTCCATTTAATCGTTCTTTGTATTATATTGACGTATAACCTATCGTTTTACCCTATCGTATTTATAAAAATAATGTAGTGAAGTAACTATATTCTCTTAGTTCTCTTCGTAGAAGTTTGAGAGCTTTGCTGATATGAGATTCGACAGTCTTTACAGAAATATTACACTCGGAAGCAATCTCGTTGTATGTTTTGCCTTCGAACCGGTTGAGTTCGAAAGAATGACGCACATTATCGGGCAGCATGGTCAGCGCAGTTTTTACCTGTCTCTCGAGTTCGGAAACAGCGAATAGCGAAAAAGTATCATTAGAATCTTCTTCGCTATTCTCTATCTCTTTCATCCGATAGTTCTCGGCAGTGTATTGTTTGCGCAGAAAGTCTATGCAGGCATTCTTTACACTGGTAATAAAGAAATTCTTGGCAGATGAAAATATGACCAGGTTCTTGCGATGCTCCCACAAGTTGTAAAACATGTTTTGGACGATATCTTCGCAATCTTCTTTCCTGTCGACGTATCTATTGGCAAATAAGCAAAGAGGGGCAAAGAAATCGAAAAAGATCTTTTCAAAGGCTTTTTCGTCGTCATCGATAATTACTTTTGTGAGAAGTTCATCAAGAGCCGTCATATTTCGTTATTCATTAGCTATCTCGTAGGGTGCTCTTACCGAGATTCCCTGCTTTATTAGATCAAGCAGATTGGGATAGAGTCGTTGTTTGAACGACTGCCAACTCCTGTTCTGCATTTGGGTCCATCCTGCTTCACTCAAGGCGAAAGCACGCGGATAGGTCATATAGAACACCCGATTGATATCTTTGATGGCTTCTCCCCAAAGGGTTCCCATTACACCAACAATGTGGTTCTGCTTATCTGCAGGAAGATTATAACCGGGATCGAACTCATAACATTTTTTTAATGTAGTGATAGGCATTCCCCAATTGTTGAATTCGGGAAGGTCGCCTTTAAGTTGTGGATAGTCGAAATAAGTATATTCACCGGGGGCCAGCAACATCTTGTTTCCACTCTTATTGGTTAAATCAATACAAGTAGGTGTCAAACCATCTCTCCAGCTCACCAATAGAACATCCTTTGGATAAGGGAACAAGTATTTATTGGCCGGATAGCGAATATCATTCAGTTCGCACCATAGCATGGCTTGCTTGCCTCCCTCTTTTACAAAGCCCAACATACGCTCAAAGAATGGAATCATCAGTTGAGATGCTTGTGTATAGCCCTTCTCGCTCATGAGTTTCTTGCAACGTTCGCACATGCCCCAATTTTTATTGATGACCGATTCGTCACCACCCAAGTGGATATAGGGAGAGGGAAATAGGTTAGCTACTTGATTGATTATTTTATGGTAGATAGTATATACGCCTTCTTGCGAAGCGCAAAGCATGAGGTTGGTAGTTTTT
>DAIUBN010000257.1:0-2488 GCA_036846645.1 Bacteroidaceae bacterium
ATTAGATATCAAACAATTTCATGTGTTTGCCAATACGCTGCAATCTATTGCTGTGGGCTACGTCGTAGTTGCTCTACTTTTCGTATTCACTTCATTTCGCACTCAAGTTGCTGTCGTATTGATTTCCTTCCTCTCTTATATTGCAGTTTTCGCTATCTGGGGACACATGGATTTCACCATCGGCACCAATATTTGCGAAGAGATAGATCGCGTTGTGCTGGGCCATTTCCGCGATGGAGTAATTTGGAAAGGAGATACCTGGACTTTCGATCCCGAATATGACTACACTTGGATATTGAGCAGTCTCAACTTCGTTGTAACAGTATTCTTGGGCTGTCTGGCCGGCTATATATTGAAAGGAAAGAAAGATTCGGAGATGCGCAAATTCTATAAGTTGATGATTTATGGTGTCCTTCTTATTGCTGCGTCTCTTGCCTTGCACCCTTTGGTACCAATCATCAAAAAGATATGGTCTAGTTCGATGGCATTGTTTGCCGGTGGTATCTGTTTCTTATTGATGGGATTGTTCTACTATTGCATCGATATCAAAGGATGGAAGAAGGGTATAGGCTGGTTTAAGTTTTATGGTATGAACTCTCTTGCTGCATACTTCCTCGATAAGTTTTTGAGTTTCGACTCTCTTACCGATTCTTTCTTTTATGGATTCAAACAATGGATGGGCGATTTTTATCCTATCGTCGATTCTGTTATTCAAGGTCTCATCGTTCTACTCATATTGAGATGGATGTATAAGAACAAGATATTCATTAAAGCATAAAATGTTTCTTACTACTCACACACTATAATAATCTATATTAAATAATGAAACGTTATATTTTTCTATCCTTAGCTATTCTCCTGAGCATATTTAGTTTTGGAGTTGGCAATGTTTCTGCACAAGATTCAAAAAATGTGATTAAGGTGGAGACACCTGCTCGTCCCGATGGTCAGAAAGATGTTATCGGCTTAACTTGTGCTCCTATTCCAGTTGTCCGTATCGGATTTATTGGACTGGGCGATCGTGGCAATGAAGCTGTACGTCGTTTCGTCTATCAGACAGGTATTGAAATAAAGGGACTCTGCGATTTACACAAAGAACGCGTTGATAGTTGTCAGGCTATGTTGAAACGTGCTCACTTCCCTAAAGCAACCGCTTACTTCGGTAGCGAAGATGCTTGGAAAAAAATGTGCGACCGCAAAGATATCGACCTCATCTATATTGTTACCGATTGGGTGAACCATGTGCCAATGATGCTTTATGCCATGGAGCATGGCAAACATGTAGCTTGCGAAGTCCCGGCCGCTCTCACTTTGGATGAGATATGGCAGGTGGTCAACACCGCCGAGCGTACCCAGAAGCATTGTATGATGCTCGAAAACTGTGTGTACGACTTCTTTGAAGCAACAACACTCAATATGGCTCAGCAAGGAGTATTTGGTGATATCACTATGGTGAAAGGCTCTTACAACCATTGTCTGATTAACAACTGGCCGAAGTATAATGACGATTGGCGTATGAAGTACAACATAGCCCACCGTGGTGATGTTTATCCTACTCACGGATTCGGCCCGGCTTGCCAATTGCTCAATATTCATCGTGGCGACCGTCTGAAGTATCTGGTATCTATGGACAGCAATCCACTAAGTCTACCGGCCTATCTCCGTTCACTGGGTAGAAATGAAGAAGCAGACCATTTTAAAAATGGTGAGGAAACAATGACAATGATTCGTACCGAGAAAGGAAAACTCATAGAGATAGAACACAATGTATCTTCTCCACGTCCTTACAGCCGTATGTATCAGCTCTCTGGAACAAAAGGCTTTGCCAATAAGTATCCGGTAGAAGGATATGCTTTGGATAGCAAGTCATTGGCGAAAGATATCACTTCGGGGGCAGAGTTTACAGCCCATGAGTATATGCCTGCTGCCGTAAAAGAGCGTTTGATGGAGAAATACAAAGATCCAATTACAAAGCAGATAGAGAAGAAAGCGAAAGAGGTTGGTGGCCATGGTGGAATGGATTTCATCGAAGACTCCCGGCTCATATATTGTCTGCACAACGGACTACCACTTGATATGGATGTATACGATTTAGCTGAATGGTGTTCCTTATCACCTTTGACAAAGATATCTATTGAGAACAATTCTGCTCCTGTCGAAGTCCCCGATTTTACTCGTGGAGCATGGAACAGAGTTAATGGCTATAGTCACGCTTTCGCAAAATAATTGACTACTAATCTACACATAATATATATATTGATGAACCTACTACACAGACACACTATTAGAATTTATTAGATATTTTAAAAGTATACTATTAACTATCTATCCTTATTAATCAAGGGCCGGGTGTTTGCCATTTTGCAGATGTCCGGCCATTTTTATTTTCGGCATATCTTATAAATGTTGCTCCCGCAGGTCCAATTCGGCTTCTAAATTTTACTCCTACGACTTTCGCTTACGCTTATCTTCAGTCTAAGGCGTTAGT
>DAIUBN010000258.1:0-2471 GCA_036846645.1 Bacteroidaceae bacterium
TGATAAACATAAACATTACAGCGATTTCAGCACCCGAAATGACTTATACGCCAAACTTTTTTACTCTAAAATTATGTTTTATCAAAACCAAACTTTATATTTGAAAAATTCGATAATAAAAACGCATTAAAATGGATAATATTCAAGAACAACAGAAAATTCTTCGTGAAGCAGAAGAAGCAGGACTTTTGAGATTGGATGGTATGAAACTTCGTGAGGAATACCATCACATTATAGATGAGTATATCAACAAGCACGATGATATATCGCAAGAGTTGGAAGATATATTAAATCGCGGTGTCTATTGCGGAGCGGGATTAAAGAAAGGTGGTATTCTCTTTACCAGTGTCAATCCTTCTTATGATGGTAAGCCAGAAGACGAACTTCCTGCCAATTTCCTTAAAGAATGTCAGGGAGCAAAGCATTGGCAACCATACGTTGATATTGCAGAAACGTTTCCAGATAAAAATGTTGGATATATAGATCTTTTCCCTATAAGAGAATCGTCACAGACATCATTTGAAAAAGTTGTTCCAACGGAACTAAAAAGTGAACTGTTAAGGTTGACGATGAAAAAGATATGGGAATCAGAACCCTATATTATTATTCACACCAATAAAAAGTCTGAATTTTATTGGGGTACAGTTGAAAAGCATCCTTGGATGGGATACAAACTGCTTCCAATAGAAGATGAACGTTTGTCCGCAAAAGGAACGCTTTATCAAATTATAGGTGTAACTGGCACTCCAGAGTCTATAATGCTTGATGAAATTGATTGTTCAAGAATGAATGGATGTTTCCTCTTTTTAACTTCATTCAATCGTCCTTGGAAAGAAACGAAAGAAGAGTTTGAGCCAAAACGACTCAATGCAGACGATGTTCATTATCTGTGGGAAAAAGCAATTCTCTATCATGAAATAGAGAAGTTACGCGGATATTTGAAAGCTTCAGACAATTTGGAAGAAGCAATAAGCATCATGCGAATGGCGAAGACAGAAGAAGATTGCAAAAAGGCTCTCGAACAAGAATTAGGGCTTACTACTCTTCAGGCAAATTCTGTATTTTCGTTGTCTCTATCTGAGCTAACCGCACTTGACAGCGAAAGGATAAAAGCGGAAATTGCTGAAAAGAAAAAACTATTGTCATAACAAGATAAAGAGCAAACATAAATGAATAAAGGGATAAAAAGAAATCGCCCTGCTTCTACACTCATAAAGGAGTATATCGAGAAAAAGAAAGGCAGGATGTCAGAGGCTCGTGCAGAATTGCACAGGCGGTTTGACTATTTGGATTACAGCCAACAAAAGAAGATTTTAGTGGCGCATCTAAAGTCAAGTATGTCTGATAGACAATGGGCTTACCCTCGACTTCTTGACTATTGGGATGATAGTTTCATGCCGATAGTCAAGGAACTATGGGAGGAGTATCACGAAGAACGGTGTTCGTGGTCTATAATTCGATATTTCCCGAAGGATTATATCATGGAGCAGTTCGACACACTATCTTTAGTGGGCCGAAACTATTTTCATATTTGCCTGCGCTTTGGCGGTGATGATGACTTTGTCATCGACAAGGAGCTACTGCCTTTATCTGATTATCTTTTTGTGATGTATCGCATCGGAAAGAAGATTTCAGCATCGGAAGCAATGCAAATATTGTACAGCATTGCACAGGAAATCTGTGGCAATACTCTTGAATATAATATAGACTTGCGTCGGTCGGAAAGCAGAGTTGAATCCCTATACCCTGAGCGTATTCGACAAATCAGCCAGGCGTTCTATTATATTACCGAAATGAATATTGAGAAGGCGATAAATGAATTTAAGGAATGGTCAAACAAGGTTTCACTTGATATTGAGGGCGATCAAGAATGGATCAACATTCAGTCGTCATCACGGAGTGATAGCGACTTCAACAAAAAAGCTTATTATGTACTGATAAAAGTCATGATGCGTAATCTGCCCGATCAATACAAGGTACCAATGCCAGAAATCTATAAGACTCCTGGCATTCTAAAACTTATAGATAAACTTGGCTTAGTCTATGCAAAGGAAGATGAGCCTTCACAAGATTTGCCATTCTAAAGATATAAGCGAGGCCGATGGCTTCGCTTTGTGCTTACCAGTTCTTGTGACTCATTTTCTTCTGGTCAAGTGCATCAGATATGATGCCCATGAACTCCTGTCCGAGCGATTCCGCCATGAACTCCTTGATGTTCATCACCGACATGAAGTATTTGCGGCTGAACCAGTGTCTCTCCTTGCGCACCTTCGGTTTACCGAGGTCGCCGGGGTTGCCTCTTGGTACCTCCTTTCCCGTGCCGTAGTCCTGCCAGAGGTAGTGTTTCACAGAGTGTGTCTGAGGTGAGTTCATTCAAGCCTGTAGACCTCAGATGCCGTTGCAAATATAATGATTTTTATTGCTGTCCGATAAAAAAATACAATAGGCAGAAAATTAGGGCTGTTTCCATT
>DAIUBN010000259.1:0-2464 GCA_036846645.1 Bacteroidaceae bacterium
AGTCTCGTCATCCAGCAGGTAGAATTTTGCAACATTGTTCTGCTCAATAAGGCTTCGGAAGTGGAGCTGGAAGAATTGGGCAAATTGAAGGAAATCATTCGCGTTCTCCAACCTCAGGCAGAGATTCTGGAATGCAATTATGGCGATATAGAACTTGAGAAGATTCTGAATACACATTTATTCAATTTCGACAAGGTAGCCACCTCTGCCAAATGGATAGAAGCCATCGAAGAGCACGAAGAGGAAGAAGATGGCGACGAAAGCGGTGAAGCACTCGAATATGGCATCGATACATTTGTATACAACCGCCGCCCGGCTTTCATTCTCGGATTGTTTGATGAGTTTGTAGCCCGCAAATGGCCCAAAAATATCATTCGCTGCAAGGGTATGTGCTATTTCAACAACGAATACGATACGTGTTATGTATTTGAGCAGGCCGGCAAACAGGTAGGACTGCGCGATGCCGGGCAATGGTATGCCACCATGCCGAAAGATGAACTCCGAAAGTTTATGGCTCAGAACCCCGGACTACAACGTGACTGGGACGAATATTATGGCGACCGTATGCAGAAGCTGGTATTTATCGGTCAGAACCTAGACAAAAAAGCTATAGCCGAAGAACTTGATAAATGCTTGGTAAAATAGGTGTAATTTCTATTTTTTTAAAAGATTTCCTTTATATCCATAGAAAGAAAGTCTTCTGCTGCAATGCCACCATCACCAACAATAAATGAAGTTTTGGGATTAAAGAGCTGATTGAATTTATCCAATCCATCAGTTCTTTTTACCGCATTACTCTTTACTTCAATTGCTACGACAGAACTCTTCTTTCGAAGAATGAAATCGACTTCATCATTTCGCTCGCGCCAATAGAACACTTCAAAACGATGAGTAAATGCCTGACTGACTAAATAGGCTCCAATACCCGATTCAAAAATATGTCCCCACTCCCTACGATCAAGAATAGCCTGTTCTAAAGTTAATGTACTATACACCATCTTTAATGCGTTATTATATACCTGAAATTTGGGAATACTCGCTTTTCTCCTAGCCATATCAATGCTGAATTTCTGAAGTCCGCAAAGCAATCCACTTTCATCTAGCAGATTGACATATCCAGCCAAAGTTGCTGTGTTTCCGGCATCTTGAAGCGAACCTAACATTTTGTTCAAAGAAAGCAATTCTCCAGAATATGCCGAACCCAACTCGAATGTCTGACGTAGCAAAGCAGGTTTACTAATGGGGGTATCCATCAAAATGTCTTTGTTGATAGTTGCTTCAATAATGGAAGACTGAATATATTGCTGAAAACGGTCGCTATCATTAATTAAAGATGCTGCACCAGGATAGCCACCATAAAAAAGATATTGGTCAAGCGTAAAGCCAAAGCATTCTTTCATTTCAAGATAACTCCAATGACTCATACGAATCTCCTCAAACCTACCTGCCAAAGATTCGGACAATCCTCTTTCCAACAACACACGACTGCTTCCCAAAAGCAAGACCTTTATATTGCAATCATGAAATGTATCATCGTCCCACTCTTTTTTTACCACTTCGCTCCAATTACCAATTTTCTGTATCTCATCAATGACGAGAATGATACTATCCAAATCTTTACTTCTTTTCAGACTGCGAACCGCAGCCCAACAATTTGAGATCCAAGTACTGTTTGTAGCAGGGACATTGTCGGCAGAAAAAAACTGATAAGGAATGTCCAAATCATTAAGCACTTGCTTAACAACCGTAGATTTTCCTATCTGACGAGCTCCCATCACAACTTGAATGAATCTTCTCTGTTCTTCAAGTCTGCTCTTAATTACCTGATATTCTGACCTTTTATACATACCGTTACATTTTACGCAGTGGAGTGCGTATTTTTACGCAATGCAAATATAAGAATTATATTTTAAAGAAGCTGAATCTTAATCAATATCTTTTATCCCTTCTTCGAGTACACTAGGATGATAGCCGAGCTCTCTCCTCGCCTTTTCGATGCTTAAGCCGCTGTAGCGGGGACGTGCTACTTTCTCGTTCATTTCTTCGGTACTCACTGGTATGATGAGCGAACGGTCGAGTTTAAGTTCATCAGCTACACGGATAGCGAGTTCTGCAATGCTCATGCACTCTGCGCCACAGATGTGAAATATGCCGTTGACATGATGATCTACCAGACGGCAGATACCGTCGGCTACATCGCGCACAAAGGTCGGAGTGCGCCATTGATCGTTCACCACACGTATTTCCTGATGATTGCGCAGCCTGTTGGCCACTAGCGTCACGATATTGCCATGCTGACCATTGAAAGGCTTACCATAGACCACTACGATGCGGGCAATGGCATAGTTGCTGCATATCGTGCTCACTACCCTTTCGCTCTCCATCTTGGTATAGCCATAGCAATTGACCGGAGAAGGCACATCTTCTTCGGTATAAAGCTGATGAACATCTCCTTTGAATACGA
>DAIUBN010000260.1:0-2325 GCA_036846645.1 Bacteroidaceae bacterium
CCTACGCAAAAGTCCTCGGTGCTACCCGCCGTCAAGACGGTTATCTGGAGGGCAACGGCTATCTGGTAAGCTGGTGCGTTGGTCATCTGGTAGAGCTTGCACCGCCCAACATCTACGATGCCAAATACGTCAAGTGGAGTATCGCAGATTTGCCCATTCTGCCGCAAAAGTGGCAGTATCTGGTGTCTGCGTCCACCAAAAAGCAGTTTGGCATCCTGCAAAAGCTGATGCACCGCCCGGATGTGGAGAGCATTGTGAACAGTTGCGATGCAGGATAGTGCGGTTGGGTGACTCAAGAGAAAGAAAAAAGAGACCTCATCTCGTCAAAAAACTAAATCATAAAAGCATCAAAGAGGGCATTCAAATGAAACAAAATCGAATTTTTGACCAGAATAGTTCTCAAAAAGCACGTTCTTGGCACT
This sequence comes from Bacteroidaceae bacterium, assembly GCA_036846645.1. Taxonomy (GTDB): domain Bacteria; phylum Bacteroidota; class Bacteroidia; order Bacteroidales; family Bacteroidaceae; genus JAAYUD01. Next base: position 423 of record DAIUBN010000260.1, read on the forward strand.
ATAATATGGACACCAACCGAGCGGAAGCCCAGTTCGCTGATGGCTCTGCCATTGCCATTGACTGCCTTGCCATCGAGGACGAATACGGCAATACCCCGGCACAGCGAGCTGAACTTGATTGGCTACTATACAACAAGCCCTTGGAGTGCGTCCAGCTTGTGCTGAGTGGTGAGATTGAGCATTATCTCTCACTTGGCTGTGACCATGGCAAACTGAAAGACTAACCTCTAAATAGGCCAAACAACCCGCTACTTGCAGTCGCTGCAAATGGCGGGTTGTTTGCTTATTTTAAGTTTTTCCTTTGCTCATAGTAGTGCAAAATCAATGTAGTGCAAAATCAATGGCCCAACGGTCAAAGAAATCACAAATATCAGGCAAATCTACTGGTTTCTTATAAATGTCATTCTAAAATTCAATGGATTTTGCTATTTCTAGCACTTGTTTTTTCGACACGAAAGTCGATTTAACCCTATATTTTATGTATCTCTCGATGATTTCAAGTTTGCCATTTTGGGGGCTTGATTATTGAGAAAATTCTAAATTCCAAAAAGGTCTATCATTTTCATCAATCGCATCGTTATTGAGAATAAGCACTGCACCACCACTTAACAGAGGAGGCAGCTGTAAATAGCTTATATTATTTATTGAGAAAATGAAACGCTATTGCAACAGTTGAATACTGTATATTTTATCAAATTGATACGGATCTGATAGCAACACCTTACCGTTTGATATCACAAGAATGCTTTCGCCTTCTTTAAGATACGACAACTGAAGATTTCCTTTCAAGTAGTTTGATACGCCATAAATTATATAATTGTCATCCGTATCATATAATTGATTTTTTGCAGTCGCATAAATACAATTGTTCTTCAGGTCAACTTCTTCAATTATAAGTTCCGATTTTTTTCTTCCGAATGTATTCGATTGAAATAGAATGCAGAGAACCACTGCCACAAATGCTATGCCAACCATAATCTTCCGTTTGCATTTCATTTTATCAACCTCTGTATGAAAGGAACAGCGTATAAAGCGATTGTGTTATTCTCAATGCCCCTGTATAAGAAGTTGGATATGAAGAACCATCAATTGTGCTTCCATCTTTATGGATTCCGATAGCTACATACCCAGCTCCAGAAATATATTCTACAAGAGGACCACCACTAAAGCCACCTGTCAAATCCCAATCGCCCTTGAGATATTTTGAAGTCTGACTTCTAATATACCCAGAAGATTTACACATCCGATATCTCGCATCGGCACCATTTATTTGGCTCGGATAGCCATAAGCATACACCAACTGTGATGATGAATAATTGCTAGACTGCCAATGTAACCCAAGCCATCCCGTTTTCGTTCCTAAATTATTCTTGAGCGTAATAATCGCCCAATCCTCCGAACTTGTTCCAGCAAGATAAGAATCACTAACAATCATCGAACTTGCCGATACATTTTCGCTTCCAAAAGGTTTACTATTATCAGATCGAGCAGGTGCGACATTTACCGACTTAACGTAGGCTTTTTCCTTTATACTGTATAGATTATGTGCTGCTGTTGCAAGTGCATTAGGCCCAATCATAAATCCAGAACCATAATTTGTCCCTCCATTATTGGTCGTTATCTGTAGGCATACCGTACTACAATATGGTGTTGCCGTTGGATTATCAACAACAGTGATATCATTGCTTCCGATAATCGCATACAGATCGGATAGATCAATATCCGAAATCTTTCCATTTGGAAAATAGCCTGCAGTTGTCTCTCCATCCGTGAAGGAATTGGTTTCAACTATAATTTCCTCTATAGATTCTTCTTTTGTATCAAAATCGTATCTATGGTATCTCTCGATATGAGATTTGCTTCCTTCACTTTTTTTATCTTCAATACCAGTCAGCCTAGAGTT
>DAIUBN010000261.1:0-2173 GCA_036846645.1 Bacteroidaceae bacterium
ACATTGCAACCTATTCTTTCTCGACATCTCTGAAGGATGTAGTGATTTATAATGACCGGCATTGAACGTCTCGTGACGCAGCAGATATCGATTGGCTCCTGCATCAAAGAAACGTTGATAGGCCTCTCTGCTCTTTTCGCCTAATGATAAGGTTATAGCACAATTGGGATAAGCCACTCTGATAGATGTAACAACATCCTCTACCCAATCATCTGTTTGAACAGGATCTTCTCCCCCCTGCAATACAAAGGTTCTGAAGCCCAACTTATATCCCTTTGCACAGCAATTCAAAATGGTTTCTTTATCAAGTCTATATCTTAGTACATTCGGATTTCCTTTTCTAATGCCACAATACAAACAATTATTACGGCAGATATTGCTCACTTCTATTAGCCCCCTGATAAAAATCCTATTTAAAAAGTACTTTGTCGTTTGCTGATTGGCAAGCAAGTGTAATAATTCTATCAGATTATCATCTGTAGTAGTCAACAGCTCCTTATAATCTTTTTTCAGGAGTGTATGCTTTTCTAGAAGTCGTTTAACGATGGTTGGCATAGGTATCTGTTTTCTCTTCTAGAGCTTTTTCAAGTTTTCTTTTCCCAGTAGCAAAATCATTATAAGTACAAGGACCGGTTATGCAACCACCTTCACAAGCCATCACTTCAATAAACACATTGGGCGATTTTCCCGTCTTGGCAAAAGAACGTAACAACCCAATATTCTTCTTATTAAGATCGGCAACTTGCAGAACACTCAGTTTATCATTATTTAGATAAGCCTTCACTGCCTCAGCTACTCCACCCGCATGAGCAAAGCCATGAGCTTCGCGAACAGCCTGTTTATCTATCATAAGTGGTTCGGTATGCTCTAGCTTAATATCAAGACCTGCTATAATAGAAGCTATCTCTTCGAAAGTGACAACATAATCTACATGTTCGTCTCTCCTCATCTCTTTGCGCTTTGCTATACACGGTCCGATAAAAGTTATCTTAGCATCGGGATATTTTATTTTGGCAGCTTTGGCAGTGTAATACATTGGAGAGCGAGTCTCCGACACATGTTCTATCATTCCCGGAAGATGTTTATTCACCAACTCTATATAAGAAGGGCAGCAAGAAGTCGTCATAAAAGACTGCCCATCCGACAACCTGTCGCGTAGTTCTTCCGCTTCCCGACGAGTGGTCTCCATTGCACCTTGAGCAACTTCTATCACTTCCGAAAATCCTATTTCACGAAGCGCGCCATAAACCTGTTCTATTGTAGCATTGAACTGTCCGAGTATAGCTGGAGCAACAATAGCTACTACCTTTTCTCCCCGACGAATAGATTGGAGCACATCAAATACTTGAGATAATTCGAAAATCGCACCAAAAGGACAAGCATTGAGACACTTGCCACAATAAATACACTTACTTTCGTCAATATGCTGTACGCCATTTTCGTCTCTACTGATAGCCTTCACGGGGCAAGATTCTTCGCAGGGCACCGGCATGTAGACAATAGCATGATAAGGACAGCTTCTAGAACAAGTTCCACAGTTAATACAAGCGTCATGATCAATCTCTGCCTGTCCATTCTTTTTAAATTGAATGGCATCTTTCGGACAGTTCACATAGCAACTTCGAGCTACGCAGCCATAACACAGATTAGTAATCTCATAATTAATATGAATACAAGATGAACAAGCCTCATCTATCACACAAAGGATATCGTCTTTAATCCATTTCTTTCTATCCAAAGCCTCTTTAGCATATTTGGAAAGCGGATCGAGTTCATCTTTCTCGTCGTCCATATCAAAGCCAAGAAGAGGCAAACATTTATACTTCCACACCGCTCTCTCTTTGTGAACGCAACAGCGACCTAAGTGCTTAGAATTGCGTGGACTAAGTTGGATAGGCAACCTATCAATATTCTCAATTAATTCATTCTTTTTCCATAAAGCTACCAGGTTAGCGAGCAGCTTATGGCGGACAATCATTACATTGTTTATAAAAGCCATAATACCAAGTTAGGGTTATTAATACGTCTGCAAAGATACAGATAAGCTTCTTTATAAACCTAGTATTGCAGAATTAATTTCAAAAAACAATTATTATGTTTGAAACTATCATAAAAGAGTGCTACTAGCTAACAAACTAAAAGAAATCGGTCCTCTTTTACAAGAATTAGAAAA
>DAIUBN010000262.1:0-2163 GCA_036846645.1 Bacteroidaceae bacterium
CGATGCTTTCATGCAGCGTATGCAGACCATGTTTGCCGACAGTGATTATCAGATAACGGGCAAACTGGAACTTTACTTCCAAAATGCCATGTACGTCATCTTCAAAATGATGGGCTTCTATGTCGAAGTGGAACGCACAACGAGTCGTGGACGGATGGATATACTTATCAAGACGAAAGACTATATCTATATTATCGAACTGAAACTCGATGGCAGTGCTGACGAGGCCTTGCAACAAATAGAAGATAAGGGCTATGCCGCACCGTTTGCCGGTGATTCCCGTACCTTATATAAAATAGGTGTGAACTTCTCTTCTGAAACAAGAGGCATTGAAGAGTGGATTATTAAGTAAGGTAATTTTCCAATTCCCAACATTCTTAAAATATTAGTCTTTTATTTTGTAATACACCCGATTTGTCTTATTTTTGTGGAATAACACAAAAACTAAATAGATATTTAAAATTGATGTATTATGAAGTACATGAAAACATTGTTTGCCACATTATTGTTGGCATGTAGTGCGGGCGTTGTATTTGCCCAACCTACTACTTATCCATTTCAGAATCCTAAACTGCCTATTGAACAGCGAGTGAAAGATCTTGTCGGTAGGATGACGCTCGAAGAGAAGGTGGCTCAGATGATGTATACCACTCCTGCGATACCTAGATTGGGCGTTCCGGCATACAATTGGTGGAATGAGGCTCTTCATGGAGTGGCCCGAACCGAAGAGAAGGTTACGGTGTTCCCACAAGCTATTGGGGTGGCTGCAACTTTCGATCCGGCTTCTGCCTGCGTGATGGGTACTGTTGCCTCCACCGAAGGACGTGCTATTTTTAATCACGACAAACAGTTAGGTAAAGAGGCCTTACGATATTACGGACTTACTTATTGGACGCCCAATATTAATATCTTCAGGGATCCTCGTTGGGGACGCGGACAGGAAACATACGGTGAAGACCCTTATCTGACCGGACAGTTCGGACTTAACATGGTGAAGGGCTTGCAGGGTACAGATAGCAAGTATCTGCGTTCGGCAGCTTGTGCCAAACACTTTGCCGCTCATAGCGGTCCTGAGTTCGGTAGATTGAGCTTCGATAGTAAAGTCACGCTTCACGATTTGTTTGATACTTACTTGGCAGCATTTCGCCAGTTGGTGATAGAAGGAAAAGTAGCCGGAGTGATGTGTGCCTACAATTCTTTGAATGGCGAACCTTGCTGTGGCAATAATCAACTGATGATGGATATTCTTCGTCTCGATTGGGGCTTCAAAGGCTATGTCACTTCCGACTGTTGGGCACTTTCTGCATTTATCTACGACCATAAAACTCAGAAAGATTCATTGAGTACGGCTGTCTCTGCTGTATTGAGCAATACCGATTTGGAATGTGGCGGCTCTGAATATACCAATGCGGCAGGCTACAAGCAAGGCATTTATGGCAAACTTTATGATGCTGTGAAACAAGGCAAGGTGAGTGAGAAGCGTATCGACGAATCGGTGGAACGACTGATGACGGTCAGATTCCGACTAGGTTTCTTCGATCCCGATAATATGGTGCCTTATTCGAATATACCTTATTCTATATTAGATTGTCCAGAACATCGAGCTCAGGCTTTGGACGTAGCCCGTAAGAGTATCGTTTTGCTGAAGAACGATAAGAAACTGCTACCTCTTGGTCCGAATAAAGTGAAATCAATTCTTGTAGTGGGACCGAATGCAGATAATGAAAAGGCACTATGGGCCAATTATAATGGCTATCCGTCTTCTACATCAACTCCTTTTAAAGGAATAAAAGAGAAGTTTGGCAATACTTGCAAGGTAGATTATATTAAAGGTTGCGATTATTATACGTTGGATGCCGATGCACCATCGATAAACGAAGTGGAGAAGAAAGCTTCTAAATACGATTTGATTGTATTTGTGGGTGGTATCAATGCCGACTTGGAAGGAGAGAATGGTTCGGTAGATGAGAAGAGCGTGGCAGCCAAACATTTTAAAGGAGGCGATAAGGTGAGTTTGGATTTCCCCGCTATTCAGTCGCAACTATTTGCTCAACTCAAGAAGACAGGTAAGCCCGTTGTTTTTGTTTGTATTTCGGGCAGTGCATTGGCTTACGTTAAAGAGGCCAAGGCTGCTAATGCTGTGATTCAATTCTTTTATGGCGG
>DAIUBN010000263.1:0-2158 GCA_036846645.1 Bacteroidaceae bacterium
CCTTTACGAAGCCACCCTTCGGCACTTTCCTGGCATTTGATAATGGTGGCAGTGCTTGCTTTCTTGTCATCAAATTCTCCTTGCTCAAATCTATCAAAATAGCCTGCTATGGTTTTACTATTACTGAAGTTGTCTATAGAGAGACCTGTCTCTGCCAACGTCTGTTCAAATTCTTTTTTAATCTGAATCGCTTCTTCTTTTATTTGTTTCTTCTTGGTTCTTAGTTCGTTGTATAAATTGGCAATACTCGATTCTGTCTTTCCCATCAGTTTGTCGCCATAGCTCATCACTAATTCATTAAACAGATTTTTGCCAAATCCTTTTACTTCGTCTGCAATCTTCCATCGTTTGTCTTCTCCAATCCTATCTTCTATATATTGTAGAATGCTCGACATTTCTTTAGATGATGCGGTAAGGTCGGCAAACATCTGATCGACGGCATCATTGAGTACCACACTAGTATCCAATTCTATATTAAGATTGGGCGAAAGTTCCAGCTCGCGGGCTAGATTTCTCATTACAGATTGGAAGAAAGAATCAATAGTTTCTACCCTGAAATGGTTGTAATCATGCAGTATATAGGTCAATGCTTTGCCTGCATTACTTCTTATGGTGTTTTCATCACATCCGGTAAATTCTACAATCGGCTTTAGGTAATTCTGCGAATCTTTATCGTGGCAGACGAGTCCGAAGAGTACACCCAGAATACGCTCTTTCATCTCTCCGGTTGCCTTGTTCGTAAAAGTTACAGCCAAAATATGTCGATAGGCAGTGGGGTTCTTTATCAAATGACTGATATATTCTACAGCCAAAGTGAATGTCTTTCCTGAACCTGCCGATGCTTTATATACGGTAAGATTTCCCATCGTTTATTTATTCTCTTCTACAACTTGTTGATACACTTTTAATAAAGCTTCGGCGCTATGTTTCCAAGAAAATTGTTTCACACGCTCTAATCCGTAATTCACTTGCTTCTGATGCAGCTTGGGATCTTTTTCGAGTGTCAACAGTTTTTCTGCGATATCGTTTTCGCTAAATGGATTAACGAGGAGTGCCCCTTCACCAGCTATTTCGGGCATTGCCGAGGTATTACCTGCTATCAATGGCGTTCCGCATGCCATGGCTTCTAGCATTGGTATACCGAAACTTTCGCGAAGAGAAGGATAGAGGAATACCGATGCGGCATTATAAAGTGCTGGCAGGTCGCTATTGGCTATATATCCAGGGAAACGAAGTTTCTTCTTAATACCTGTTAAGTTCTCATTTTCCAGTATCTTATCGATGAAAGCTTCATCCAAGTCGGCTATTAGCATAGGAAGTTTCTCTTCCGACCGTTGCAAATATATATCGTATGCTCTCAATACTCGTGGCGTATTTTTTTTGGGGTCTGTATTACCTAAGAAAAATATATAAGGATCTTGTTCAATATACTTTCTCAAAGTAGGTTTATCCTTTGGAAGGACGCAAAAATGAGGGCTATAACCATTATAAATTGCCAGTAATTTCTCCTTAGGAATATTTAGTGATTGGCCGATGCGCTCTTTCTCAAAATTCGAGACCGTGATAATTTTATTGCATTTGGGTAGAATACGTGGTACGACCAATCTTCTGTAGTGCCATCCCATTTCTTGATACAACGACTTGCTGGTAGATTGACGTTTTTCCAAATAGATAATGTCGTGCAATGTCACAACAAGTGGAACGCTGCAATGCAATGGAGCAGTGTTACTGGTGCAGTGCAAGAGATCTGGCCTAAGTTTCTTTATATAATGTGGAAGAGCTACTTGTTCCCATAGAGGATAGGTAGGGCATTTTAATTCTACGATATGAACATTTTTCGATTCTTCAAGGCATCGATCTGAGTCGGGATTGACTATCACGAAATATTCATTCTCTTTGTCCATCTTTTGTAGTTCACGAATTACTTCTAAGGCTACAAAATCCATCCCATGTTTATTTGGACGAAATATCCGTTGTGCTTCAATAGCTATTCTCATCATAGATTCCTGAATTAATATATTGACGAAGATACGAATTATTTTTTAAGTAAATAGTTATTTCATTATTTTTTCTAGTTGATTTATTTAACTATGAAAGTAAACATTCCAATACGCTCCGATTTTGCTCCTATGACTTTACTCTACTCTTATCTTCAGCC
>DAIUBN010000264.1:0-2128 GCA_036846645.1 Bacteroidaceae bacterium
GGTTCGGTTTATGCCGGACTGGGTATTTATGATACCATGCAATTTATCTCTAGTGATGTGGCAACTATCTGTACAGGTATGGCTGCTTCGATGGCCGCTGTTCTGCTTGTTGCCGGAACAGAGAAGAAACGCTCGGCACTGCCTCACTCTCGTGTCATGATTCATCAGCCGATGGGTGGTGCGCAAGGACAGGCTTCGGATATTGAAATCACTGCTCGTGAGATTCAGAAGCTGAAAAAAGAACTTTATACAATTATTGCTAACCATTCTCATACCGATTTCGATAAGGTATGGGCAGATTCGGACCGTGATTATTGGATGACTTCACAGGAAGCCAAAGACTACGGAATGATAGATGAAGTGCTAGTTAAGAAATAAACATGGCTGGAAAACAGAAAAATAGATGTAGCTTCTGTGGACGTAGTGAAGACGAAGTAGGTTTCATGATAAGTGGACTCAATGGCTTCATCTGCGAAGATTGCGCACAGCAGGCTTACGAGATAACTCAAGAGGCGATAGGCTTTAAAGATAGCTCTAAGTCGGGCCTTTCTAATATCGACCTCAAAACATTACCAAAGCCTAAAGAGATTAAAGATTATCTCGATCAGTATGTTATTGGGCAGGATGATGCCAAACGCTATCTTTCGGTATCGGTATACAACCATTATAAACGTTTGCTTCAAAAGGCAGATGATAATGATGTGGAGATCGAAAAGTCGAATATCATTATGGTGGGCAGTACCGGTACAGGAAAAACCTTATTGGCAAAAACCATAGCCAAACTGCTACGAGTACCTTTTACTATCGTCGATGCTACCGTGCTTACCGAAGCCGGATATGTGGGCGAAGATATCGAAAGTATATTGACTCGACTGTTGCAGGTGGCAGATTATAATGTACCCGAAGCAGAACGTGGCATCGTCTTTATTGATGAAATAGACAAAATAGCTCGCAAAGGAGATAATCCTTCTATAACTCGTGATGTGAGTGGCGAAGGTGTTCAGCAAGGATTGCTCAAACTGCTCGAAGGTTCGGTTGTACTTGTTCCGCCACAGGGTGGACGTAAACATCCCGATCAGAAGATGATTCCGGTAAATACTAAGAACATCCTCTTTATTTGTGGTGGTGCTTTCGATGGTATAGAAAGAAAGATTGCTCAGCGTCTCAATACCCATGTGGTGGGCTATAATGCCGATCGCAAAGCTATGATGCTCGACAAGGATAATATGATGCAGTATATCGCACCGCAAGATCTGAAGTCTTTTGGCTTGATTCCCGAAATTATCGGCCGACTTCCGGTGCTTACCTATCTCAATCCGTTGGATAGAGTGGCACTGCGCAATATCCTGACGGAACCGAAGAACTCGATTATCAAACAGTATATCAAACTCTTCGATATGGACGGGGTGAAACTGACATTCAGTGATGAAGTTTACGAATTCATAGTTGATAAGGCTATAGAATACAAATTGGGAGCCCGCGGACTTCGTTCTATAGTAGAGACTATTATGATGGACGTGATGTTCGATATCCCTTCTCAAAAGAAGAAAACCTATACCGTAACACTCGAGTACGCTCGTAAACAGTTGAGTAAAGCCAACTTGAAGCATCTGCAAATGGCATAATAAGAATGAAAAAGAAGAACTAAATACTAGTTCTTCTTTTTTTATGAAATATTTATAGTAAATTTGCTTGATATATTCAAAGTTGTTTATAACTTTGTTTCTAATAGTAAAGTATGCGAAGACTTTAAATTTTAAATTGGGTAAAAGAAATCATTAAAATATGACAGAGAAAAACAAACTGTTAGAACAATTAAAGAAGAATTTTGGATTTGATAAATTTAAAGGAAATCAGGAAGCTATCATCAGAAACTTGCTCGACGGTAATGATACATTTGTATTAATGCCTACTGGTGGTGGAAAGTCTTTATGCTATCAATTACCATCATTGCTTATGGACGGAACGGCAATTGTCATTTCGCCATTAATTGCTTTGATGAAAAATCAAGTCGATGCTATGCGCAACTTCAGCGAAGAAGATGGCGTGGCGCATTTCATTAATTCTTCTCTCAACAAAGGTGCGATAGAACAGGTAAAGGAAGATATTCGTTCAGGAAAAACAAAAT
>DAIUBN010000265.1:0-2101 GCA_036846645.1 Bacteroidaceae bacterium
ATTCGCTCTAGGTATCTTCTCTAAGAAGATTACACCTATGGCTGGTCAGAGCGGTATGATTATCGGTTTCTTTATTGGTATGTTGCGTTTGGTCACCAACATTATCACCAATACTGGTAAAGATGTAATGACAGGTTTCTTATGGGAGAATACAACTTGGTTCTGGCAAACAAACTGGTTGATCTTCGAATGCTGGCTTTTAGTCTTCCTCATCGTATTGATGTATGCTATTTCAATGTTCACAAAAGCTCCAACCCAAGAGCAGATTTCGGCTATCACCTTCACTAACGATTATAAAGAACTCATTCGTGGAAGCTGGAATATATGGGATATCGTAGCATCTCTTGGTGTAGTAGCAGCCTGCGCAGCATTCTACATCTTATTCTGGTAATATCAGATTTGAAAAAAAGAAAAGACAGATATGCACAATTACTATAATTCCAACCCATCCTTCTTCGTCAGTGTAGACTGCATCATCTTCGGTTTCAGCGAAGGCCAATTGCACTTGTTACTGCTGAAGAGGAACTTCGAACCGGCAAAAGGAGAATGGTCGCTGATGGGAGGTTTCGTCCAGCAGAATGAAAGTGTGGACGATGCCGCCAGGCGGATTCTCAAAGAGCTGACGGGATTGGAAGAAGTATATATGGATCAGGTTGCAGCTTTTGGAGATGTAGACAGAGACCCGGGCGAAAGAGTTGTATCTATAGCCTACTATGCACTCATCAACATCGACAAGTACGACCGAGAATTGGTGAAAGCCCACAATGCCTTTTGGATAGATATCAACGAACTTCCTCCATTAATCTTCGATCATCCGAAGATGGTAGAGAAAGCCCGCAGTCTGCTTGGCGAAAAAGCTTCTACCGAACCGATTGTATTCAATCTGCTCCCCAAGTACTTCACACTGACGCAACTTCAAAGCTTATACGAGACTATCAACGGACAATCTATTGACAAGCGCAACTTCCGCAAAAGAGTTGCCGAGATGGATTATATAGAAAAGACAGACAAAATAGATAAAACGAGCTCGCGACGAGGAGCAGTACTATACAAATTCAGCAAACGCTCTTTCAAGAAGAACTCAAAATTTAAAATGTAAGATATCATGCTCGAAGAACTGAAAGAAAAAGTATTCCGTGCCAACCTCGACTTGGTGAAACATGGATTGGTTATCTTCACTTGGGGAAACGTATCGGCTATCGACCGCGCCAGCGGATTGGTAGTTATCAAACCTAGCGGTGTGGATTACGAAACGATGCAGGTAAGAGATATGGTCGTGGTAGATTTAAAAGGAAACATTGTAGAAGGCGACCTTCGCCCTTCATCCGACACTCCTACCCACTTGGTGCTCTATCGCGCTTTTCCAGAAATAGGAGGCGTAGTTCATACCCATTCGACGTATGCTACAGCTTGGGCACAGGCAGGAAAAGATATTCCTAACATCGGTACTACTCATGCCGATTATTTCCACAACGATATACCATGTACCAAAGATATGACCGAGACTCAGGTGAAGGGCGAATACGAGAAAGAGACAGGCAACGTGATTGTTGAACGTTTCAAATTCTTGAATCCCGTTCATACGCCCGGAGTATTGGTAAAGAATCATGGGCCATTCGCTTGGGGCACTGATGCCAACAATGCAGTGCACAATGCGGTAGTGATGGAACAAGTAGCCAAGATGGCGAGCATCGCCTATATGGTGAATCCTAATCTGACCATGAACCCATTGCTAGTGGAGAAGCACTTTAGCAGAAAGCATGGGCCTAATGCTTATTATGGGCAAAGCAAATAGATAGTCTGTATTGGTTCCATAAAGCTGATAAAGCCTATAATCCCAATACAAACTAATAATGAAATAAAAACAACTAATTAATTAAATCAATAAAAACAAACATGGAAGCATTTAATAATTTCGAAGTATGGTTCGTAACAGGAGCACAGCTTCTTTACGGAGGTGACGCAGTAGTTGCAGTAGATGGACATTCTAAAAAGATGGTCGAAGGGCTCAATGAGTCGGGACGCCTTCCTATCAAAGTAGTATATAAAGGTACAGCCAACAGTAGCAAATAGGTTGCTGATGTATTTGCTGCTGCCAACA
>DAIUBN010000266.1:0-2058 GCA_036846645.1 Bacteroidaceae bacterium
TTTATCCTGATGATATCGTTGGAATGATATAATACTTCATGTTGAAATGATTGCAGATCAAAGTCGGGCTCTCACGAGCTCGATGGCTTCTTTTCCTGTCAGATGTTCTATACAGAGGCGAATAACATTCATGTGTTTGAATCCTTTTTCTATCTCGTGACGGAGTTCTTCTTCCGACTGTAGCGGAGAATATTTGCGCGCCAAAAGTTCGATAGCTTTCATCTTTTCAGCTTCATCATCGATAAAGTCTGCTTTGCCAAATGCAATGACACTCCTGAAATGAGTTGTGAACTTCTCGGGAACAATCTCATCCTTTTCTATCACGCAGAAAGAGACCTTGTTGTGTCTGCTTATAGCATCAATCTTATGCCCGGCCAGTGCACTATGAAAATAGATCTTGCCTTCGTGATAGATATAACTGATAGGAACAGCATACGGATAATCATCATCACCCAGTACAGCCAGTACTCCCGATGTCATCTTTTCCAAGATGGCTACACTCTCTTCTTCCGTCAGCAGTTGCTTCTTGCGGCGCATTTCTCTAAACATATCTTTATCTATATTGAAGTTCTACATTAATTTCAGTCCGATAATAGAAATAATCAGTGTGGCAATAAAAAACAGCCGTCCGAATGAAGCAGGTTCTTTAAACAGAAATATCCCTATCAATACTGTTCCTACCGCTCCTATGCCGGTCCATACAGGATAAGCCGTCCCCAATGGTATCTCCTTTGTTGCCTTAGCAAGCAGAAACATACTCAAAAAAGTTGATACAACAAAGCCCGTACCCCACAGATATGCTTCGCAGCCAACCGCACTTTTCAGCTTGCCTAAACAAAAAGTGAAACCAACTTCGAAGAATCCCGCCACAATCAATATGATCCAATTCATTTCATTCTCATTTTGTTTTCGACTGCAAAATTACACCAAACAATAATGCTACCACTTTACATTTGATAAGAAATCCAATCGAATAGGATATTTTCTTCTTTTTCCCTATCTTTACGTCTCGAAGTAATATAGCAGATATGGATATCCGTCACATACTGAATCATATTTATGAGATGCCCGATTCGTCGATAGAGCAATTCGAGCACCTTCTCACTAAGGAGACTTATCCCAAAGGCTTCTGTATCTTGCAAGCCGGCAAGATCGAACCTGATATCTATTTTATCGACAAAGGTATAGCCAGAGCCTATATTAATGTAGATGGAAAAGAAATTACTTTTTGGATAGGCAAAGAGGGCGCCACCATTGTATCACTGAAAAGTTATGTCAGCAACGAGCAAGGATACGAAACGGTAGAGCTGATAGAAGATTCAGTATTATACAAGTTGAAGCGCAATGACTTGTACGCTCTTTTCAACACAGATATCCACATTGCCAACTGGGGACGCAAATTTGCCGAACTCGAATTTATGCAAACCGAAGAGCGGCTCATCTCCTCACTCTTCACCACCGCTTCCGAACGCTATAAGGCATTACTTTCCAGCACTCCCGACCTTCTACAACGAGTGCCTCTCGATAAATTGGCATCCTATCTTGGCATCACGCCTGTAAGCCTGAGCCGGATAAGAGGGAATATCAGATAAAGATTTTGAAAATTATTTTTTAGATCATGAAATTTTAGACGAATATGGTGTATAATTTCATAAATTCAAAAAATAAAACGTTATGAAAAGATTATTATTTATCGGGAATTTTTCTTGTGAAGAAAAAAATCTAATTAAAAACTCTTTCTCTGATAAAGGGCACGAGGTGTATACGATTACCAAGCAAACAGGAAATGATACCTCAATAAAGCATGAAATAGTAGAGAAGTATTGCCACGACAACAATATTGATTGGGTGATAGGTGCCTCTGATGTCGGAGAAGAGATGATACTATCGAGAGGAATAAAGAAAATACTGATTAATCCAACTTTCGATAGTACACATGAAACAGTCGAACAACTTTCAGCCTTCGACATCGACCACACATTCGGATTTTTCGACAAAAGGCATGAACAGGAGTATGAAGAATATCATCGATATGGATATCGTGAAGCATCTTATACT
>DAIUBN010000267.1:0-2053 GCA_036846645.1 Bacteroidaceae bacterium
CACGACGAAATTGTCGAAGTGTTGAAAGCTTCGTATAAGTAAACCTATAGTACTTTGCCACTGTACCCTGACGCAATATCGCTCACTGCCAACGCATTATGGTGTAAGGGTATAGTGGCAAACTTTTTTGTCTTGCTAGAGAAAGAATTAATTATACAAATTAAGGGCGGTTTTTGTTCCGACCAGTTTTTTGATCGATTTTTCAAAAAACTAAAAATAAGCAGGAAATAGACGTTATTGAAATAGACTATAATATCTGAAAGTGCTCACTTTGATAGTAAAATATCATAGTAAGTCTTCTATTTATAACATTATGATAACTCAGTATAATTAACTATTTAGAAGAGATAATAGAATAATTAAAAAAGTGACCTGAAAACTGGTCATCGCAAAAATCGCATTCTCACTATACTGTCGCCTTGAAAATCGACATACCTCTGCCGAATGTGCCGAATAGGTTCCACTCCTTTATAAATTATTTTATTTGAGCTATATTTGTCAATATCCTTCATAATCATAAACTATCATTATGATAATTGCCTTATTTGATGAAATAAAAAAATCCAGAACTTACCATATCCTATTCGGCACATTCGGCAAAATTATGATTAATATTCAACATAATTTGAGATTTTCTTCTTTATCTTTCTCCCGAAACGTCTTGATGTTTCAAAAGAAAGATAAGGACGATTGGAGAGAAACGTGAAAATGAAATTAGTAGTTTCTTATGATGTAGTGCGAGTACTCTAAAATATATAGTAGAAACCGAACAGCCCCGATTTTAATTGCATCTAATTCGATATAATCAAAGTCGGGGCTGATTAAACAGTTATAGGCTGTGCGTTAGCGAGGCCCTTTATCTTTCCGAATGAATGCGAGCAGTTTGTCTACTGCCTCGTCTTCGGGAATATTCTTTTCTATGCAGACCTTTTGTTTGTAGAGGCTTACTCTGCCTGGCCCTGCTCCGACATAACCGTAGTCGGCATCGGCCATTTCGCCGGGGCCGTTGACTATGCAGCCCATGATACCTATCTTCAAACCTTTTAAATCTTGGGTCGCTTCTTTGATACGGGCTATCGTCTTCTGTAAGTCGAATAGGGTGCGGCCGCAACTGGGACAAGAGATATATTCTGTCTTGCTGGTACGTACTCTGCCTGCTTGAAGAATGCTGAAGGCAGTACTATCTACTGCGATATCTGGAGTATGACCGGTATTGATCAACATGATTCCGTCGCAAAGACCATCGATAATCAGTGCGCCCATATCGGCTGCCGATTTAATCTGAAGGTTCTCCATATCGTCTTCCTGATAGTGCTGGAAGATGACGAGCGGATTCTCTAATCCTTCGTTCATCATTTTGTGGGCTACAGCGCGATGTTCTCCCAATCGGTTGGGATGATTGCTCTGCGAGATAACCACAATCTCCGGATGGGCTTTCAGGCAAGCTACTGCTTCTTCGCCAAACACAGGGTAGGGAAGGAATAAGAATTTTAAATCGGCCTTGCATGCAGCGATAAACGGAAAATGCTGATAGTTGAAAGCCGGATAGGTATGCTGAATGCCAGTCCAATTGTCGGCATCAACAATATATTCGGTATCGGGAAGAAGCTCTTCTGGAAGATGACTTCCTACATATATATAGTCTGGCTTGAACTCCGTACTGATATTATCTTTGTTGCCTTTCAACCGGCTTGCTATCACTACGGGGACATGCTCTCCTCCGATGTCGTGCACTGCTTTAGTGTGGCGGCGAGTAGGATTGAAATAATCAAAACCGGCTGCTGCCTGAGCATCTATGTGGGGATGATAGCTGTGAGCTGTAACGTAGTCCACTAGTTTGGCTGCTACTGGAATCTCTGCTTCGGGAGCTTCGCTTAGAGAAACGCGGATGGTATCTCCAATGCCATCACTCAGCAGAGCACCAATACCAAAAGCCGATTTAATACGTCCGTCTTCTCCATCTCCAGCTTCGGTAACGCCAAGGTGAAGTGGAAAAGACATGGATTCTTTGGCCATCGTCTCGGCAAGTAGCCGCACGGTCTTAACCATTACC
>DAIUBN010000268.1:0-2022 GCA_036846645.1 Bacteroidaceae bacterium
CGTTAGCGCCGGAAATCATCAGGCTATTGTCGGTAAAACCAGAAAGAACGTATTTAAGCAAGGATGGGTTACCTGCGGCAGTTATTTATTCCCGTATCAGGCTATGGCGTTGGATGATAGTGTGAGTGTTGTGATGGCAGATAGAGAGCCGCAGCGTTTCGTCTCTCGTGTTCAGATAATGACTAAAGACGGACAGAATGTGGTGACCGATATCGAGGTGAACAAGCCATACGATATCGATGGATGGAAAATCTATCAGCTCAATTACGATACTTCTCGTGGCAAATGGAGCGAGATGAGTGTACTCGAACTTGTCAAAGATCCTTGGTTGCCTGCTGTCTATACAGGCATCTTGATGTTGGCTATAGGAGCTATTTGCATGATATTCACTGCCAATAAAAGAAAGGAGGACAAGCTATGATGTGGTCTCATTTCATTATTTTCGCTTTGACTGCTTTGCTCTGCTGGATTATCGGCTCGGTAGCAGTGTGGAAAGATAAACGCAACTTGGCCTATTCGGCAACGATTGTCGGACTGCTAGTGATGCTGTCCTACATTGTCGCTTTATGGATATCGCAAGAACGTCCCCCTCTCCGTACGATGGGCGAAACCCGCTTGTGGTATGCTTTCTTCCTCCCGTTTGCCGGAATCATTATATATGGTCGCTGGCATTACAAATGGATACTCTCGTTCAGCACCCTGCTGGCAGCTGTATTTATCTGTATCAATATCTTCAAGCCCGAAATACATAGCAAGACACTGATGCCTGCTTTGCAGAGTCCTTGGTTTGCGCCACATGTCATTGTCTATATGATGGCTTATGCCATGCTCGGTGCCGCTGCTGTAATGGCTGTATATCTTCTGTTCATCAAGAAGAAAGAAGTGTCATTACAAGAAATGTCTATCTGCGATAATCTGGTCTATGTGGGACTGGCATTCATGACGCTAGGCATATTGATGGGAGCATTGTGGGCAAAAGAGGCATGGGGACATTACTGGGCATGGGATCCGAAAGAAACCTGGGCAGCAGCAACATGGATGATGTATCTGTCGTATATCCATCTTCGCCTGGCTCGTCCCGACGATAACAAGTCGCCACTTTGGATATTGCTAATCTCCTTCATTCTGCTCCAGATGTGCTGGTGGGGCATCAACTATTTGCCGAGTGCCCAAGGTAGCAGTATACATACTTATAATATGAATTAGAATATCAACTTAAAATATCAACATATAATACAACACAAAAAGAATGGAACGACGTTTGACTGAAGCTATGTGGCATTGTCCGCTATTTCGTGGGATGGCAAAAGAAGAAATAGACAACTTGATGGAGCACGTGGCTCAATGTCGTGTCACTTATTCGAAAAATGAAGTTTTGGTGGTGACAGATAATCCTTGCCGCTATGCCGATATCGTGATTAAGGGAGAACTCTCGGCACGTATGATATGGAAATCCAAGCGTGAGGTAGAAGTTTGCAGGCTCGTTACCGGAGATATCATATCACCGGCATTTATCTTTGCCGACGATCATGGTATGCCCGTCAACGTTGTGGCCATAGAAGATACGGAGATACTTCGCTTGGAGCCTCTCGAACTGTTCAAACTGATTGATACCTATCCGGTTATCCGTACCAACTATATCCGAATACTTTCAAATATTGTCACTTACCTGACAAGAAAAATCAAGGTCCTAGTACTGCTCTCCGTCAAAGAAAAGGTGGCACGATTCATTTTAGATCAATCGAAAGAACAAGAAACGGCTACAATACGTCTCGATAAGTCCCGCCAGGAACTCGCCGACAGTTTCGGCATCCAGAAAAACTCTATCATCCGTGCATTGAGTGACTTGGTCTCTGAGGGCGCTATTGATGTGAAAGGTAGGAAAATAACGATTCTTGATGAATCAAAATTGTTGTAATTATTTTCTTTCTATCATATCGAGCCAGCACGCTGTCTGGTACTTGTTTTTTCGTATCAGGTGTTTAAGTGAGACATAAGATAAATCGTCTAGTAGATGTTTGT
>DAIUBN010000269.1:0-1975 GCA_036846645.1 Bacteroidaceae bacterium
AACAATTTTAAACAAAGAAATATTACTTCTTTCTTGCTTTTGTTAGAGTATACGAAGTCAAGGCTATCGATACCCATATCTTCTTTGAGACGGGCATCGGGAGTAATCTTGTCTTCGTCGATCTCTAAATCTTCAATAAGGAAGTTTCTTACTTTTTCTTCTATTTCTTTTCTTTCCATATAATAATTATTTTAGTTTGCAAACCATAATGCTGTGACCTTGTCCCAGCGAGTCGTGAATATCTTCGATAACTAATCCTGCCTTTTCTACCAATCTTTGCATCGCTTCAGAGTGATACATCTTACTGTTCCCGTTGGCAAGAGCTGTGAAATATAAACTGATTTGAGTGAGACAGAATGCTGCGGCTTCATATTTCTGCCGATCCCAGAATGTCTCCATTATATATAGTCGGGTATCGCCATTCATCGACTTTGTTGCTTTAGAGAGAATGCTGAATATCTCTTCTTCGCTGAAACAGTCAAGAAATTGGCTCATCCATATTGCATCGTAAGTTTTGTCGGGGAATGAGGAGGTAGGCGACAGTAAGTCTATTCCGTATCCATCAATACGGTCGGCACCATCCAATCCTTTAGTGCGCTCTCTCATCATATTGAGTTGTTGAGGCAAGTCCATAATGGTTACTTTTACCTCTTTGTTGTAATCCACACAGCGTAGAGCCCATCTGCCGGTGTTACCGCCTACATCTAGTAAACTTTTAATGCCATGGCCAAAGACAATAGGCAATGCTGCATTGAAAGCTTCGTCAGAATAGAAATGATCGAAAGAAAGCCAACTCTTCTGAACATCGGAAGGCAGACTGGAAAGTCCTTCGTAGATGGTCTTCCAATCTCCAAAGTGTTTCAGTCCGGCAGGGCGTCCTTCTACCAATGCTTCTTCGAGATGAAACCATCCTTCATAGTTCACATCTTGATTGAAGTCGATGTTTACTCTTGTGGCGGGGTCGTTCAATAAGAACCAACCTGTTTTAGAGAGAGAAAAGCGCTCGTTATCTTTGTTGACGAGTACCGTGCCGATGGTGAGTGAAGCTTCGAGCAGTACTTTCACGGCATAATCAGATAGTTTAGTCTTATCGACAATCTCTCCAAGTGTCATTCCTTCGTCACTATCCCGCAGCATATCGAGTATGCCGAACTTTATCATCAATCGTGATACTTGGAAGACAATCGGACCAAATGCGATGAACTCCGCAAGCCGTTGGGCATGCGGAGCTGATAATTGTTCTGAAGTATATGCCTTATCTAAGGCAGGCGATAAATTCATATTTTTCTATCTTATTTTCCATTTTTAATTAAATCGCATACTCTATCAGCTAGGCGATGATAGGTAGCACCACGGCGTGTTACTTCCGAATATTGAGAAATACCTTTCAAATGGTCGACAACAATCTTGCAAACAGTAGTGTTGGTTTGCATATCTATTATTTCAATCATTCCCGATACGGAACAGCCACCGCCACCAAGTACTACTGATACGGCAGTGTTGCCAAGATCGATTTCGCTGACATGAAACAATATCTTATAGTCGGCAGTTGTAGTCCCAATAGGCAGCAATCTTGTGCCTTTACTATTCTCTTTATTGAATTTGCTATAAAATTCTCCTTCTGTTCTTATATTATCTTCAGGCCAAGTCTTTACGTTGTCTTGTCCACGCTTCTGCAGATAGGCCATTACTTCTTGACCTTCAATCATTGTTTTCGAATAATCGAATTCGGCAATGCATGTTTTGCCTGCCTGTTTCAATACGCTAGGGTTGCCAGAAACGACGAACACTCTCTTGTCTGCAAATGACGACACTGCTACCATTAATAACAATGTGACGAGTAAAGTTACCTTTTTCATAATCGTTTTATTTTGTAGTTAAACAATATTTATCTTATTAATAACTAACGCACTGTTTGTACCGCCGAAGCCGAAAGAGTTGGAGAGAACGATGTCCAACTCTGTATCTACTGTCT
>DAIUBN010000270.1:0-1964 GCA_036846645.1 Bacteroidaceae bacterium
GCTGCGTGCCAAATGCTACGCTGCAATGGATGATGATATGAATACTCCTATCGTTATCTCTCATCTGTTTGATGCTTCTCGTGACATTAATAATATAGCCAGCAAGAATGCCACCATTTCTGCCGAAGATTTGAAAGAGTTGCAAGAAACTTTCCGCATCTTCATGTTCGATATCATGGGCTTGAAAGAAAGTGCCGGAGGTTCGTCGGATGCTCGAGAGAAAGCATACGGTGAAGTAGTAGATATGCTTCTCGAACAACGTCAGAAGGCTAAAGCTTCAAAAGACTGGGCTACATCAGATATGATACGTAATAAACTTGCCGAACTCGGCTTCGAGGTGAAAGATACCAAAGACGGCTTCGAGTGGAAGCTTAATAAATAAGGAGTAAGCATGACGCCGCAAGAATTCTTCAAAGGTGATATTTTTGCATTGAATGCAGGTGTCGAACTTCTCGAAGTGCGTGAAGGATATGCTACGGCGCGTCTTAAAATAACAAAAGAGCATCTCAATGCGGGCGGAAGAACGCAGGGAGGTGCTCTCTTTACTTTGGCAGATCTGGCATTGGCCGCCTGTTCCAATTCGTATGGTAAGCTATCTTTCTCTTTGTCGGCCGATATCACTTTTCTTCGTGCCAGTGGTGAAGGTGATGTGCTGATGGCAACCGCGACGAAGAAATATATTGGCCGCTCTACCGGCTATTTCGAGGTGGATATAACGAATCAAGAAGAAAAGCTGATCGCTTCTTTTCGTTCCAGCGTATTCAGAATGGATCAAGAGGTGCCGTTCAGTCTTGAATAATCTAAGCAAAGCCCTAACCTATTAATAATGATACCATGGACGGACATTTATTAAAAAGATTTTTAGGATTTGATGCTAAGACTATGAAGCTGCGTACTGAAGTTGTAGCTGGTCTTACCACCTTCTTGACGATGAGTTATATCCTGACAGTCAACTCTACGGTGTTGGCATCAACAGGTATGGATAAAGCTGCTCTCTTTACTTCTACTGCAATAGTCACTGCCATAGCAACTTTGTTGATGGCGTTTATGGCCAAACTGCCTTTTGCCCAAGCTCCAAGTCTAGCATTGAATGCTTTCTTCGCCTATACACTGGTTCAGGCTATGGGATATTCTTGGCAGGAAGCATTGGCTGCAATGTTTATAGAAGGTATATTATTTATAATCATCACCTTCTTTAATGTGAGAGAAATGATACTCGATAGCATACCTCTTAATCTGAGATATGCCATATCTACTGGCATCGGTATGTTTATCGCCTTTATCGGATTGAAGAATGCTGGAATCATCTCTGCTAGTCCAGGTACCTTTATCACATTGGGGCCTTTCACCTCTTCGGCAATATTAGGCTTCTTGAGCATCTTTGTCTGTGGCATATTGATGGCAAAGAATGTGAAGGGTGCATTGTTCTATGGCATTATCATCAGCACCGTTATAGGAATACCGTTAGGCATCACTCAAATTCCTTCAGGGTTTATGCCTTTTTCATTGCCTCATTCTGTAGCGCCTATTTTTTGGAAATTCGATTTCTCACATTTATTGTCGTTCAATACGGTTATTGTTATTTTCACGCTGCTCATTATTAATATCTTCGATACGATAGGTACGCTGGTCGGACTATCTACCAAAGCCAATATCATTAAGGAAGACGGTTCGATACCCCATGTCAAAGAGGCTATGTTGTCTGATGCGCTTGCCACGACAATAGGTTCTATCTTTGGCTGTTCTTCTGTCACTACATATGTAGAAAGTGCTTCGGGCATTGCCGAAGGTGGTCGTTCGGGCTTGACATCTTTTGTGACGGGTGCGCTGTTCATCATTTCTTTATTGCTGTCTCCTTTGTTCCTCCTCATTCCTAGTGTGGCTACTACCGGAGCGTTGGTTTTGGTCGGTTCATTGATGTTGGACTCGATAACTAAGGTAGACCTGCACGATTTGACAGAGGC
>DAIUBN010000271.1:0-1958 GCA_036846645.1 Bacteroidaceae bacterium
GCCTTAATTTACTAAATCAAGATATATTATAGATAAATCTATAAGTCTTTAATAGATATTATGCGATGCCCAGCAACTCTATCTCGAAGATAAGTGTTGAGCCGCCCGGTATGCCCGGCTGAGCAAACTTGCCATATCCCATTTCTGAAGGGATGTAGACTTCCCATTTGTCGCCGATGTGCATTTGTTGCAATGCGATAATCCAACCTTCTATCAGTTCGTTCAACCGGATAGCTAGCGGATGGCGCCCTTTGCTGCTGTCGAATATCTTATCATCGATAGTCCTCCCGGTGTAGTGCACACTCACAATGCTTCTTGCCGACGGTGTCTTGCCACTCGAACTACCTTCTTGCAATACTTTGTAGAATATACCTTTGGGTAACGATAGTACTCCTTCTTCCTGACCCTTGGCAGTCAGCCATTCCTGATTCTTCTGTATGTATTCTTTGTTTGCCATTCTTCTTTTGGTATTTGTTATTTCTGCGTCAAAAGTATAATGATTTTCTTAATTATCCAAAGGAACGTCTAACCTAATATCCATTTGGCTACTTTGGGCATCAGACGATGAGCAGTTGATACTAAAGTCCAGCAAATGGCGAATACGATGATGGCAGTTACGGGAATCTTTATCGAGATAGGAATGGAAAGTATATCAGCAATGCCATATCCGAGTCCGACAACAAAATAATGGACGACATATATGCCGAGTGCGCACTTTGAAATATCGGCAAATAGAGCAACAATTCTTGGTGAACTGATTCTGATATGACGGAATATCAGGAAGACGGAAGTGGTCATCATCGCTACATTGGGAGAGCAATAGAAGAAGAACAACTCCATATCTGTTTCGCTACAATTGGGATTGGCTGTTATGGCTTTGAATCCTACGTAGGTGGCGATATATCCGATGACGAAGAGGGGTATGCTGATAGCTAACGTCTTGTTCCAACTCCATGGCGTCACATCTTTGGTGAGGTAATATCCTAATAGCAGATAGCCATTGAAGCCGGCAAAGTAGTAGAACGTTCCGAATGTGTTCCAAGCACAGATGCCGAACAGGTCGCTCGAAAAGAAACGATAAGCGTATGGGAGGAAGAGCGTGAGAGCCCAGATGCCGAGGAATATTCTCTTTTGCTGAAGAGTAGCTTTCTCTACCCATGCCGAGAAGAAAGGCATATAGAGATATAGCCCGATGAGCATGTACAAATACCACATCGGAACGGTGTAGACATTGAATTGGAACGGTATTAATAATATGTTCTTCAATGTATCGGCCAAAGACTGTGAAGCATCGGACGAACCGTAGGCGAAGACATCAGAAATAATGGTAGACGGTAATCCCAAAAGTCCGGTGATCCATGGAAACAGATTGTAGAGAATGGACCATACCAGGAAAGGTACAGCCACTCTGAGGAGCCGCTTCTTATAGAAACTCCCTATCGACATTTTGACCGGTAGCAGCAACAATCCCGTAATCATGACGAACAACGGGACACAAGGACGAAGGAACGAACCATATATAGAACCCCAGAAATTGAAATCGGGATTAGAACGGGCTTCGGGTGAAACATTGAAAGGGTCGGAGCAATGAATGCAAATCACCATAAAGATGGCGACAAATTTGAGTATATCAACCCACACAATCCTTGGTGATGCGCTAAGTGGTGAATGCTGTAACATATCTTTATTACTATTGATGTTTACCATGCAAAAGTAATAAATATATGTGCAACGTCAATGTAATTCTAGTTCCAATATTTTGTGATAGTTAATTAATTGATTAACTTTGTATACAAACGGAGAAATATGGATAAGAAGAAAAGAGAAGCAATTATGAATTGTTCTGATTTCGATCAGTTGTTAGATGCTGAGTATGGTAAGAAAGGAACAAAAGATAGAGACGAATTTGAAATAGGGGCTGAAACCTTCTGTTTGGCAGAAACTTTGAAAGAACAACG
>DAIUBN010000272.1:0-1918 GCA_036846645.1 Bacteroidaceae bacterium
AGCCTGTTTTGATCAGATACTCTACGGCGGCAAAGGCTCCGGCATAGTCGTCTACTACTACTCGTTCGGTTTGTATCTCAGGGCAGATGCGGTCGAAGAAAATAACTGGAATATTATTGTCTATCAAATGTTGATAATGATCAAACAGTTGTGTCTCCTTGGCAAGAGAGGCGATAACACCGCATACTCTGTTCTCCAAAAAGGAGTTTACAGCGCTCACTTCTCTTTCGTAGCCATCTCCACTGCGGGCTATCAGAATGCTATAACCTCTTTGTCGGGCAACATCTTCGATGCCACTCAGTACGCTCGAAAAGAAGTAATGAACGAACTCGGGAAGTAATACTCCAATAATTTTTGATTGGCGGGTACGTAGATTGGCAGCAGCAGTATTAGGCTGATAATTGTTTTCGGCTGCAAATTCTTTAATTTTGCGCCGCATATCGCTACTGATACTCGGGCTATCTTTCAATGCTCTCGAAACAGTCGATATCGAAATGCCCAATGCTTGGGCAATGTCTTTGATGGTGATAGGGCCTTTCATTGCATATATTCCTTTCCAAGGTTAATAACATCTACAAAATAAGCGATTTAAAGTCTCAAATATAGTGATTTTAAATCTAATTAAAAGAATATTTGGCGCAAACGTTTGCATAAATCTGCCATCAGGTTTGTATAAGCCCCATTAGCCCCATAAGCCTTATAGGACCCATACAATCCCATTGCCTAGCAATGATATTGTTTGCTCCATCTATTTGCTTTTATCTACTAATTCACTATCTTTGCTACAATTTATTACTAATACTTCACTTTATGCAATCAAAACATTTTATCATCTCATTAATGCTACTATTATGCTCTGTCACCATATCGGCTCAGCAGAAAGAGGTTAGTTATCAAGTGATACCTCAGCCGCAGCAAGTCGAGCTACAGCAAGGCACTCCTTTTGTATTGAATGCAAAGACTATTATTGCTTATCCTATTGGCAATATGGCACTTTCAGAAGATGCCAAGTTCCTTTCCGATTATATCAAGGAAACGATGGGCTTGACTATCATTCCTGTTACTTCGAAAAAAAGTAAGATGAAAAATGCCATTCTATTGGCTCTCGATCCAACAATAGAGAATGAAGAAGGCTATTCGCTTACTGTTGATAAAGATCGTATTACTATTTCGGGTAAGACGGCTGCCGGAGTATTTTATGGCGTTCAGACTTTGCGCAAGTCGATGCCTGCTGTAACGGGAACTGCTCAACTCTCTTTTCCTCCAGTTACAATTTCCGACTATCCTCGTTTTGCTTATCGTGGTATGATGCTCGATTGTGGCCGGCATTTTTTTCCTGCCAAGTTTATTAAAGAATATATAGATCTGCTAGCTCTTCACAATATGAACCGTTTTCATTGGCATCTTACTGAAGATCAAGGATGGCGTATAGAAATCAAGAAATATCCTAAACTCACAGAAATTGGTTCGAAACGTGCACAAACTGTTATTGGTCACAATAGTGGTAAGTTCGATGGTCAACCTTACGGTGGCTTTTATACTCAGGAAGAAATTAAAGATATCGTAGCCTATGCTGCCGCTCGTCATATCACCATTATCCCTGAAATCGATATGCCAGGTCATATGTGTGCTGCTTTGGCTTCTTATCCTTATTTAGGTTGTACTGGTGGCCCGTATAAGGTACAAGAACAGTGGGGTGTGTTCGATGATGTTCTTTGCGTGGGCAAGGAGTCTACTTTCAAGTTTATCGAAGATGTACTCAGCGAATTGATTCAGCTGTTTCCTTCTAAATATATATCTATTGGTGGTGATGAGGCTCCTCGTGTCAGATGGCAGACTTGTCAGTTGTGCCAGAAGCGCATTAAGGACGAAGGCCTAAAATCGGATAGCAAGCATAAAGCAGAAGATCGTCTGCAAT
>DAIUBN010000273.1:0-1817 GCA_036846645.1 Bacteroidaceae bacterium
ATACCCGTATCGGTACGGCTGTCAACACTACATTGTCGGCCGGTACTTTCGGTAAGCATACCGAAGAATACGGACAGACGCTGCCTGCTGTTCTAGTGCCTCATGGCATGAACTTCTGGACACCGCAGACTCAAGATACCGAGAAGAAAGGAATTGCTCCATATTATTATAAAGACACTCAGATAAGAGGATTTCGCAATTCGCATTGGATTGTTGGCGGCTGTACACAGGATTATGGTTCGATGACGTTGATGACGGTTACCGGTTCTTTAAAGACTACTCCTCAACAGCGTGCCAGTTCTTTTTCGCATGACAAAGAGATTGCCATTCCGTCTTATTATTCTGTCTACCTTGATGATTATAAATCTCGGGTAGAAATGACTGCACAATCACACACAGCACTCTTCCGTTTTTCTTATGATAAGACGGGAATGGCATATCTCGTTGTCAATCCAAATAGCGATTATGGAGAAGGTTATATCGAAATAGATTTAAAAAACAAAGAAATAAGAGGATACAATCCTGTTCACCGCATCTATCAAGGTTGGGGCGAAAAGGCAGGATTCAGCGGATATTTCGTTATCCGCTTTCAGAAGACGCCTATTGTCTATGGCGTTTATCAGGCAGAGCATACTTATTCTAATAGATTATCTATTGGAAAACTCAAAGATATTGGCGCTTATATCGGCTTCAAGGTGAAGGCCGGTGAGCGTGTACTTGCCAAAGCTGCTTCATCTTTTGTGAGTATGGCTGGTGCAAAAAAGAATATGGAGAGAGAGATTTCTCATTGGGACTTCGAAGAGGTGCGTAGTCTGTTATCGAAGACATGGGAGAATCAGCTGTCGAAGATCAAGGTCGATGGCAGTAAAGTAGAGAAAGAAAAGTTTTATGGAGCTATGTATCGTGCTTCATTTCTCCCAAGAGTGATGAACGATGTAGACGGTGCATACCCCTCTTTCTCTAAAGGCACACCGGTGCAGTATGCGCCGAAAGGAACCAATTATTACGATGATTTCAGTATGTGGGATACTTATAGGGCACTTCACCCACTGCTCACTATTATCGACACGAAGCGTGATAATGACATGATTCTCTCGCTGCTCTCCAAATACGAACAAGGCGGATGGCTGCCCATCTTTCCTTGTTGGAACAGTTATACCGCTGCAATGATAGGCGATCATTGCATTTCGGTGATAGGCGATGCTATTCTTAAAGATATGAAGGGCTTTGATTGGAACAAAGCATACGAGGCGATGCGTAAGAATGCTTTCGAAACGCCTGCAACTTTCGATGAATATAAAAATGGTATGGGGCGCCGTGCCTTGACTTCTTATTTGAAGTATGGATATATTCCACTCGAAGATTCGGTGAAAGAGGCTTTTCATCAATGCGAACAAGTTTCAAGGACTTTAGAATATGCTTATGATGATTATGTCCTTTCTCTGGTAGCTCGTAAGTTAGGTAAGATAGATGATGAAAAACTGCTTTCGGCAAGGGCGATGAACTATCGCAATGTGATAGATACTCGAACTGGTTGGGTTCAAGGTCGCCATGCCGACGGCAGTTTTATCAACGAAAATAATGCATTCACTTTCCAAAAGTTCGTTACCGAAGGTGTGCCTGCTCATTATTCGTGGTATGTGCCGCAAGATATAAAAGGCTTGATG
The DNA here is from genome assembly GCA_036846645.1 of Bacteroidaceae bacterium. GTDB lineage: Bacteria > Bacteroidota > Bacteroidia > Bacteroidales > Bacteroidaceae > JAAYUD01. The sequence continues at coordinate 1,668 of DAIUBN010000273.1, forward strand.
ACATTGATGGGCGGTAAAGAGCGTTTTATCGAGAAACTTGATACTTTGTTCGGTCAACGTAAATATTGGCATGGCAACGAACCGTGTCATCAGATTGCCTATCTGTATTGCTATGCTGGACAGCCTTGGAAGACTCAACAGCAGGTGAAC
>DAIUBN010000274.1:0-1656 GCA_036846645.1 Bacteroidaceae bacterium
ACTTCAACACCGGTCATGCCTGGCAATAAGATATCCAACAACACCATACCGAAATCGAGTCGGCTCATCGAATTGAAGAAATCCTCACCCGAAGTGAATTTAGCAACCACCTCCACATTAAGATCAGATAGCGACAGCATCATTTCTAAGCAGTCTCTAATTAGTTTCTGATCTTCTATCAGCACTACTTTAATTTTATTTTGTTCTGTCTCCTGCAACATAAGCTATTGGTGTTTCTTAATAGTAATCGTAAAACGTGCTCCACCGTCTTCCAGATTGTCAGCACTGATTTTACCCCCATTACGTTCTACCATTTCACGAGATAGGATAAGTCCCAAACCAGTGCCTTTTTCGCCTGCTGTACCAGTAGTCGATACATTAGTATTAAGTTTGAAAAGCAGATCCATCGATTCAGGTTTCAATCCAATACCATGGTCTGAAACCGAAACATACCAAACTTCATTATCATCACAAGCTTTCAAATCGATATGCGAACCATTATATGAGAATTTTACCGCATTGCTCAACAAATTGCGCAAAACAGTAGAAATCATATTAATATCACCATAAGCGGAAGCATCATCAGGAATATCTATATTGAGTGTCAAGTTCTTTTCTTCCAATTGTAGATTCATATATTTCTGTAAATCGATGACCAACGACTTCAGATTGAATATGATAGGAACAATTTCCATCTGTCCTGTTTCCATTCTCGACCAATTGAGCAGATTAAAAAGTAATTCGTTCAATGATGTGGAAGATGCTAAGAGTTCCTCACAAAGAGAATGAATTTTCTCAGGAGATAGCTTATTATCATTTTCAAGAATCAACTTTAATATCTTTTGCTGCGCAGTAACAGGATTGCGCAAATCATGAGAAATGAGAGAAAAGAACTTATCTTTAATCGCATTGACCTGAGCCAATTCAGCATTGCGACGTTTGAGTTTGCCATTCAATTTGATATAAAAGCCGATGAATATCAACAATATGATGAGCAATCCGATAAGATGATTGCGAAGTAGTCGATGACCAGCCAAACTAGCCTTTTGGTCCTCTATTTTGTCTTGTTGCTCATGCACTTTATAGCGAGTGTTGAAAACATCTATTTGGGCCTCAGACTTCTCATTAAATAGTTTATCTTGCAATTCGAAAGCCTTCTTCAGATATACCAAAGCCCTCGTAGGGTCTGTCTTCTCTAATACCTTAGACAACATCTGATAAGATTTCTCAAGTTGAACGGCATTCTTTGTAGCTTCGGCATATTGTACAGCTTGGAGTAGATAACGTTCGCTGGCGGCGTTGTTGCCCGCTTTCATTTCAAGAATGCCAAGTTGATTATAACAAATAGTGAGCGATGTCTTCGTATCATATTTCAGAAGTATTGGCAATGCCCTAAGATAAATGCCCTTTGCAGTCGTCAAATCACCTTTATTATAATAGGCACTGGCCAGTTGAGCCAATCGTTTGCCACTATTTTCTTCGCGCTTCCCGCTAATGTCCAATTGATATGCCTCCTTGGCCAAAGCTATAGCTTGGTCGTAAAGTCCGAGAGCAGCATATACTTCCGAAGCTGTACCTAGTCTGATGGCAAGCTTCTCGCTTCGTTTCAAAGGACGTTCTATCATAATGGCCCTATCGATATAGGCTTTGGCTTCT
>DAIUBN010000275.1:0-1655 GCA_036846645.1 Bacteroidaceae bacterium
AGAAAACATAGTCGTGTGCCGAGCGTGATGTGGTTATGAAAAATAGGGTAATCCGTTCAAACTTCCACCTAAAGTGACGAAGAACCGCTGAGATGCCTCGTCACCGCCATCCAAGATGGTATCGGACAAATACTAATACACTGTAATTCAATGGCTTAGTGTGCTACTGAATGTACCAACTGAGGGATGCCATCTACTTAAGTCGTTGATAATCAGATGTAGCACGCTGAAGATAAGATGTGATAAAAGTCCCTGGAGGGGGCTTTGGCTAAATATGACGTGTATGTCTTAAAATATTGCTGCGCTCAATCAAAAATCGTCTTGAAGAAAATACTGAAACGTCTTGATATTTCAGTTGAATCGTCTTGATATTTTTACCGAAACGTCCTTATGTCTTTTTCGAAATGTCTTGATAAATGATTCGATGGTGGACAATTCTTCAAGTCTCATCGGGTGGCGATGCTTGTCTCACTAGGCGACGAGACTTGTCTCATCTGCCATCGAGACTTGAATCGCAGGCTGACGATACATGAATCGTGGCCTCTCGATTCAATGTGTCTTTTCCTGATTTAACTATACAGTTTCCTGATTCTCATACTAGATATCTATACAAGAAAGAGAATAATGTACGTTTTGTCTATACACATCTGCTTCAGTCTGTGCCAAGTGGCGTTGTTGCACAATCTTTAGTCATAAAATATCTTTAATCGTTTGAGGGAATGCTATTTTTCTTTATTTTTGCACCAATGATTTCGAATATGTTCTTTGTGTTTGACTTCAATCTTAGTTATTAATTTTAATGACACTATTTATAAACTTAAAATAATATCAACAGAATGCACAGTAAAAAATTGTTTGGAGGTGTTGCTTTGGTTATCGCAGCTGCCTCAATGTTGCTCTTAGGAGCTTGTAATGGCAAAAAATCTAATGCTGAAACACAGAAGATTGTGATTAAGACAGATCTTTCGCAACTCAAATTGGGCGATTTCTATTATAATGACGGTACATTTTCTACAGGACAGGACTCTACAAAGACTTGTGTGGGTGTTGTGTTCTCTTTGAAGACTTCTCCTGCAGAGCAGAAACAGGGATGGACTCATGGACAGATTGTTGCATTGGCAAATGCCGGTGCTAGCGAAGATGCCGAATGGGGTGATATGGGAAAAGAACTTAGTGCTCCTTTCGGAAAATATACTTGGAAGAATTGGAAAGCGGCCAGCGAGGTGCTCAATGGCTATGATTGCTCTCATGCTTCTGCAACAGCAGGATACAAGGCTTTTTCGATGGTGAAGAAATTTATTATTGAGTTGCCTGCCGGAAAGACCAGCGGATGGTATCTGCCTAGTGTAGGACAATGGGGTGAGATTATTACCAATCTGGGCAAGACGCCTATGAAGAAAGACGGTTCTTTCGATAAGAATATGGCTTTGGGCAATTTGGAAAAACTCGGTCTTAAGAATTATTTCTATTGGACCTCTACCCAGGTGGACAAAAACATGGCTTGGTATGTGGACTTTGCTACCGGTGTTTGCTCGGGAGATTCGAAAGATACCCGCAACAAGGTGCGCTGCGTGGCTGCTATCTAAGGATCGTAAATAATTTGATGGTCTTGATAACTGACCATAATATATAAACTGACTATAGGCTATAAACCT
>DAIUBN010000276.1:0-1649 GCA_036846645.1 Bacteroidaceae bacterium
AAAACAAGTTCTAAAAATAAAGCTTGTATTTTAATAAATAAAGCTTGTGTTTTAATAAATAAAGCCTTTATTTTAATAAATACAAGCTTTATTTTTAGAATACTTCATAAAGAAACAGAAAACATTACATCATCCGAAGAATTTAAGTAGGTAAAGCATCCCCTTTCAATTCAAAGACTTGAAACGAACACGACACTAATATTTGATATGAGATTCAATAAGCAATTTGCACCTCATTCTTCTATAATATTGGTAAACAAACTCCAATATCGGGAAGAGTTGCGATAAATAGATTTGCATCCCGAAGGAACATAGAGAGTACAAGTAGAAGCATTGACACCAGCGAAACTTTCATCGTTTGCAACAGGAGGAACCGTGGCTTTGACATGCAATTCTTGGAGCGGACAGCCATAGAAACAATACTCCGACAACAATGTGGTGCCACTACCCAATGTTACAGAAGTGAGATTCGAACTATTCTGAAATACGCCATAAGGCAGTGTTGAAATAGTTGACGGGAGTATGATAGCATGCAATTTACAATTCTGAAAAGCATATTTCCCTAACGTTTTGATAGAAGAAGGGATGGTAAACGAAGCATCATCTTTGCCTTGAGGAAACCACAACAGATTTGTTACGGCTTTATCGTAGAGCACACCATTAATGCTCGAGAAATTGTTGTTCGCCGCCGAAACAGTAATCGAGGTAAGAGAAGTGCATCCGATAGACGGAGTCAACCTTATCATAGAAGCTGGTATCTGAATAGAAGACAAAGACGTACAACCGGAAAAAGCATTTTCTTCTATCACCTTGGCATCATCGGGCAATATTACAGATTTAAGATGAACACAATCTTTGAATAATCCATAGCCGATTGTGTCTTTGGCTGCATACCTTGAAGAATTATAGCTCACACCACCTGCCACAATATGGGCATCGGCAAGGTTCAGTTCGGAGAGTATACCAGATGTCGTAATATCATTGACATCCTTACCTGCCATATCTCTAAGAAAACGAAGGTCGGAGCCATTGAGAAGACCAGATACACTCAACGTCGCCAGCTTGTATTTATTGGCTTCACCAATTATCTCTCCCAATAAGCCTGCTTTAGGAAGAGAGATGACATCGGATGTTTTCAGAGTTAATTGCGTTCCGATGGTCTCTCCTATCTCATTCTTCGCAAAGGGCCATATATTATAAGTAGTATTGGCTACTAGTCCGCCCAAACGAACTCGAGCTATCGAATCGGCAAGAAAAACGGTCACACTCTTCTTTTCGTTGCTACCTGCTATCTGATAATAAAATCCTGTTTCAGCAATCGCCTTACCCCCATCGTCTTTAATGGCAAACTGCAAGATAGCACTCACCGGACCCTGGCCCAATATTGATACATCACTAATAGCGGGTTTAGAATCGGGTAAAGTAGTAAAAGTCTGCGGGCTGCTTTGCAACGAACTATATTGATTGCCTGCCTCCAAACAATAATAATAGGTAGTGCCCGAACTAAGGTGTTCAATTGTTGCCGACACATTCTTTTGAGCAGGGTTACAATCAATAGAGAGCGTCATTTCTGATGTATCACCATATTTAAAACGTAGAGTTTTAACGCTCGTTCTATCATTACTGACAGCTACATTGCCGCTCAATAG
>DAIUBN010000277.1:0-1589 GCA_036846645.1 Bacteroidaceae bacterium
CTCGTCTAGAATGATGAAAAGCTTCTCTCCATTCTCAAGTTTGTCGATAATCATTTTGAGTCGTTTCAATTCGGCAAAGAAGTATGATTCACCATCGGTAAGCGAATCGCTGGTGCGCAGACTGGTAATGAGGTGAGCAGGGAAGATGGTCATACTACTACCGTCTATAGGCATTCCCATCATAGCTAACAGATGGTTCACGGCAATCGTTCTCAGGTAAGTGCTCTTGCCTGCCATATTGGCTCCGGTAATGATATTGAATCGGGGGGCACCTTCCATATCAATAGGATTTGGAACACACTTATCTCTATTCATCAGAGGATGTTTCAATCCTTCAGCCTGATATTTGGGTGTATCGGATATTTCGGGATAGACAAAAGAAGGATTGTTGTAGACGTATGTTGAAAGAGAGCAAAGAACGTCAATTTGCCCGATACATTCCAACCATTGCGGGAGGAAGCGGCTATAGCGTTCTTTCCATTGTTCAATTTTCATCACGCGATGCAGTTCCCAAAAGAATAGCCCGTTGAGCAAGGCAGTGACAAAGATATTATTGCGTTGGTCGAGTGCACTCACCGAATGGGAGAGTTGCTCTATCACTTCCGAAGCACTGAGGCCGTCGTGAGCCAATGACTGTTGAATCTCTTTGAGTTCGCTACTTTCGAATGTTTCATTCTCGATATAAGCAATAAGATTGACGTAAGTCTGGAGTATCTGCAATTGGTTGGTCGAAGTAGCTTGTTCTTTAGTGATATACTTGCCTAGACCAATGCTAAGCAATACGAACAGCACAATAAGGAAGCCGGGAATAGTGAGAGGCACTATACCTATTATATAAAGAGCAATAGCTACGGCATTGATAGCGGGTACTGCCCATTTGATGACGTGATAATACTTTCGGCTGCTGAAATAATTCTCCGATTTGTTCCATTGTCGTAGTGCTTCTTCATCTTCGGACTTGCTCTCGCAAAGCAAACCGGTGATGCGGAATTGTTGGCGGAAGTTGATTTTATCGGTCAATTCACGAATGGCCTCTTGTCTTCTCAATATACTATCTTTCGTATCGAGTGGAGCAATGAAGCAACTTGCCAATATCGTTCTGCCTAGTGCAGTAACAGTGCGGCACATCGATTGGAAGAGTGATTTCTTGCCGAATACGTCTATGTCGAAAGAGAAGTTATGAGAGGCATCTATATAATCAGTTCCTTCATCGAAACTCGAAACATCATAATCGATAGCTCTCAGCTCCTGTTCGTTCACCAACTTCGCTTTCTCCAGATAAGCTTTCCGCTTGAACATTCGACTGTGCACTTTGACAAGCAACAAGTAGAGCACCATAAAGAGTACAAAGATGCCACTTGCTTCTATCCAGTTGTGATGGAAATAAATAACACCTGCCACGCCGGCAATGAATAGCAGAAGGCGCAATGTTCCTGTTCTATATATCTTATTGGTCTCGGCAGTCAGTTCCCGACCTATCGATTCGAGTTGCGACTGATAATAATCTATTCTATCTTGAAGGTTGTTCATCATGTCGCAAAAGTAATCAAAAGAGATGAGAAGACTCGCTTTTCAAGATAAAATAACGT